>NZ_JBBKVV010000201.1:0-47402 GCF_037968635.1 Phenylobacterium sp. | reverse complement strand
GGGCGGTGGCCTCGGCGGCGGTCAGCCTCCAGCCCAGGGCCAGGGCGGCGAAACCGGCCACGCCGACGAGCAGGCGCGGGGCCAGTCGCAGGGTCGGACGTCGCGGATCGAACTCGTGCATCGTGCCCCCGTTACTTGTATCGCACTAACCAAGCTTGACCTTGGCTAGTTCAAAATGGCGCATCTGGCAGGTAAGCCAGCAAAACGCAGGCCGGGCCATCGTGACCCCCCTTGGTTAACCGTATGTGACCCGGCCGTGGACTGGTCCTTTTGTCACGGGAGAAGGGTCATCCTACGGGATTGCGGCGACATCTGGTCGCCAGGATTGCTTAGACAGGCCTCCTCTACAGAAGACTAAGCACGAGCTCCGCCGGACGGCACAGGGCGGCTCCCTTGGGCGTGACGACAATAGGCCGATTCACCAGGATGGGGTCGAGGATCATGGCGGCGAACAGCACCTCGTCAGAGGCGGCCGGGTCGCTCAGTCCCAGTTCGTCGGCCCGGGTCCCGCGCACGCGCAGGATGTCGTGGGCGCCGACCCCCATGGCCTTGGCCAGGTCGTGGAGCTGATCTCGCGTCCAGCCGACCTTCACATACTCCACCACAGTGGGCTCCAGGCCCTTCTCGCGCAGCAGGGCCAGCGTGTTGCGCGAGGTGCCGCATCCGGGGTTGTGATAGATGGTGATGTCGCTCATCGGAGCCTTTTAGACCTTCCGCGTCACCAGGTGAACCGTTGCTCGCCCGTGACGATGGTGGAACCGGAGATGGCGTTGCCCGACACCTTGGCCGGCATCTTCGCCAGCGGCTTGGCGTCGGAGGGCCAGCGATCTGTGACGGTGGCGTAGCGGGCGTCGATCACGCCAGGCCCCTTGGCCCGGAAGCCGATGGCCACGCCCTCGGCGGCGCCTTGCCAGTGGATGCGGGTCCATTGGCCTGGTTTGGTCAGAATCTTGGCGGGGCGGCCGTTGACCGTCGCATCGGTCAATTTGCCGGTGGGCCGAAGGTCCAGGGTGATCGCGCGCGCGCCGGGCGGCGGGACGATCTTGACCTCCAGCGAGCCGTCGATCACGCGGTTCAGCACGACAGCTGGGGGTGTCGGGTTCACCGGCTTAGCCCAGGCCGACAGGGCGCCGCCCGCCGCGCCGCGCCATCCGATGGGGGGATCGTCCTTCACGATATGCCCCCCGTCAGCCTTCAAGGCCGCGCGCGCCCAGTCGGGCGGGTTGGGGGCCAGGCTGAAGCGTTTGGCCTGTCCGGTGGCCCCCTGGACCACATAGGCGACGATGGCCGGCTGCGGGTGGCGGGCGCTCCAGGGCGGGATCACCCGGACCAGCCCGACAAGGGCGAAGCCCACCAGGAGCACAATCAGCGCCACCGTGCGCGGCCGGGTCTCCTCCGGATCGGCCTGGATCAAGGGCCAGAGCAGCAGGGCGGCGAGCCAGACGAACAGCGCCTGTATCTCCACCATGTCGATACCGATGAAGACGCCGTGGGCGAAGGACAGCACCCACTGCAGGGCGAGCGCCGCCAGCACGGCCACGACGACCGGGACGGCCACGGGCCGCCAGGTTCCCATGGCGCTGATCGCGCCCGCCAAGGCGGCGATACCCAGGGGCCAGGCGATCAGGAAGGCGGCGGTCGGCGCCATGATCTGCAGCGCAAGAGCGGCGAGGAAGGCCAAGGCCAGAACGCCTGTCCAGGTTCCCGCCACGCCGGCGGGACGTCCGAAGGCCAGTAGCGCGACCACGGCGCCGGCGCCGCCGACGCCCAGTCCGATGAGGTTCCAGCCGGAAACGGCGGTGCACAGGAGGCCGGCCAGCAACGCCAGGCCCGCCGCGGCCAGCCGCATCCGGCCCCGACCGACGGCGGCGGCTGAGAACAACAGCGCCCCGATCCCCACCACCAGCAGGGCCAGCTCCCAAAGATGGACGTTTGCCAGCAGCTTGGCCTGTTCATAGAATCCGAAACCAGCGCCCGTGATCCGGCGGGCCAGCATCAACAGGGTCGCCGACGTCAACAGCAGGTAGAGGGCAGCGCCGGCCCCCTTGGCCACATCTGGCCAGGCGAACGCGTCGACCTGTCGGGCGCGCCACGCCCCCAACGCCACAAGGGCGAGCGTCAAGGCCAGCACACCCCAGCCGGCCAGCGGCGGATAGGCCAGGAGGTGCGAGCCGATGGTGTTGGCGTAGACCTTGTCTGGCGTCTTGCCGGGCAGGGCCGGCGCGAAGGCCACCTCGCGCGCCGTGGCCAGCACCTGGTCGCCCAGATGCTGCACGCTGCCCTGGCTAAGGTTCTCGGGCGTGGAGACCGGGGAGTGATAGTCGAACTGACGGGCGATGAAGGCGTAGTTCATGCCCGCGATTCCGGCCTTGCGGGGCACGGTGAAGTCGGTGTCGTTGGGAAGCTGCTTGTAGAGATAGACCGTCAGGGAGCTGGAGGTCGGCGAGGTCGAGACCCTGCGGAACATGTCGATCACCGCGCCGTTCGCCGCCGAGGTCTCGAACATGTTGGCCTGGCCCCCACCGCCACGGCTTTCCATGTTGATCACGAACCCGATGCGGCCAGCCAGGGGATGGCTCTGGAAGAAGGCCGTGGCGCCCAGAAGGCCCGCCTCCTCGCCGTCGGTGAGCAGCAGGACCACGTCGCGGGCGGGCGTTCCCTCCGCCTTGAGGATGCGCATGACCTCCAGGGCGGCCGAGACGCCAGCCGCATCGTCGGCCGCGCCGGGAGAGCCTGGGACGCTGTCATAGTGGGCCATCAGGGCCAGGGCGGGCGCGCTTCGATCCTTGCCGGGCAGGACGCCGATGATGTTTTCCACCACCCCGCCGATCACCAGCGGCTCCTTGCTGGCGAGCTCCTGGAAGGCGTCGACGCGCTGGATCTGGGGCGAGAGGCCAAGTTGGGTCATCCGGGCGGTCAGATAGTCGCGGACTGCGTAGTTGGCCGGCGAGCCCACGGGATGAGGCGCCTTGGCGATCACCCGGTCGTCAACCATCGCGCGTCCGGCGGAGAAGACCCCAGCCGGAGCGTCGAGCCCCAGGGGCTTGGGCGTCATGCTGGCTATGGCCGCCGCGATGAGGGCGACCACGAACACCACGGCCACCAGGATATCTTTTCTCAACGCAACGCCCCCCGAGCTCAGGCGGCGGACGTTAGCGGCTAGGGGGCCTAGGACGCAAACCCCGGCACGCGTGAGGCGCAAACAGAAACGCCCGCCGATGAGGGCGGGCGCTCTGCCGAATTCCTGGACGTGGAGTGCTTGGCGGTATCCTGCCTGTTAGGCGGCGACAGCACTCTCTTGCGGGTCGCGCAGCACGTAGCCGCGGCCCCAGACAGTTTCGATGTGGTGCTTGCCGTCGGCGGCCGCGGCCAGCTTCTTGCGCAGCTTGCAGATGAACACGTCGATGATCTTCAGTTCCGGCTCGTCCATGCCGCCGTAGAGATGGTTGAGGAACATCTCCTTGGTGAGCGTGGTGCCCTTGCGGAGCGAGAGCAGCTCCAGCATCTGGTATTCCTTGCCGGTCAGGTGGACGCGGCTGGCGTTCACTTCAACGGTCTTGGCGTCGAGGTTCACGGTGATGTCGCCGGTCTTGATGACCGATTGCGCGTGGCCCTTGGAGCGGCGGACCACGGCGTGAATGCGGGCGACCAGTTCGTCCTTGTGGAAGGGCTTGGTCATGTAGTCGTCGCCGCCGGCGCCGAAGGTCTTAACCTTGGTGTCGATCTCGGCGGAGCCCGAAAGGATCATGATCGGGGTGTTGATCTTACCGACCCGCAGGGTGCGCAGAACGTCCATGCCGCTCATGTCGGGGAGGTTCAGGTCCAGCAGGATAAGGTCGTAGTCGTAGATCTTTCCGAGATCCACGCCCTCTTCACCCAGATCCGTCGTGTAGACGTTGAAGCCTTCCGACTTGAGCATCAATTCGATGCTCTGCGCGGTGGCGCTGTCGTCCTCGATCAACAGTACGCGCATAAAATTCTCCTGAACCGACCGCGCCTAAATTTGGATTCGTTCGGAATCCACGTCGTCACTCACGGCCATCTTGCCAGTGAGTTAATTTAAGACCGGTTAATGATGAAGGGCCTCTGCCCGAATCGTTAACTCGATTTCGGATTCGCCAGCAAGCGCCGCTTCTGGGCGGCGAGACGCCGGCGGGTTGAATCTTTTGTGATTGGACAGGGTTCGCTCTGCGTCGGGCGGGCCGCCGTCGGCGCCAGGCCAAAACCCTTGAGGCGTATGACGGCGCGGCGCGCGAGCGGAACCTTGAGTCCGTTCAATAGCTTGAGTCTGAGGTTGCGGCCGTCGCGGGCCACCTCAGGGATCGGGTCCCGCGCCACCCACCAGGATCGACGCGGCTGATGGCCTTGGCGGCCGGTGCGCGAGGCCGCGTCCGAAAGCCGCATCAAGATTAATTCCAATCCGGCCGCCGTGCTGGCCGGCCGTCGTGATCCTCCACCTGCCGGCGAACCCTGTTGCGTCCGAAGCGGGCGCGGAGCCGTCGCTCGCCGTCTTCGTCTGGCCCATTTCCAGCGGAACAGCCCCGCGCCCAGGGCGTTTGGAGGAACGAAGCCCTTGTATTTGAAAGCACGCCCCATGCCCGCTCCCTTCGCCAAGTCCGACCGTATCAACCTCGCCCCGGTTCTCACCGATGACCTGGAGGCCGGCGCCGCGCCCCTTGGCAGTGCGGCCAACGACGCTGTGACTGGGGACCGGCTGGCGGACACCGAAGCCAAGACCAGGCCGACCTTCCGTGAACACGTGAAGGCCCACCCGATCCTGGCCATGGCTCTGGGCGGCCTGGCGATCGGGGCCATCGCGGCCATCGCCGGTCGCGGAACCATCGCGCGCACCGCCAAACCCCTGCTGGCCGGCGCCATCCGGCCCGCCCTGATCCGCGCCGCCGCCCGGCGGCCGCTGAGCACGGCCAAGCTCGCCGCGCGGTATCCGCGGGCGGCTGCGCGCATCGCCGCAGGCCTGCGGCGGATGGGGTGATCTTCACCACCGGTTAACGGCGTCGGGCGGAGTCTCTGGGGGCTGAAAAGTTCCCCCGGAGTTCCCCGTTTTGCGCAACCTCGTCGCGGCCGTCGAGCGTATCGATCCGCTGACCGTTTCAGGCCGCGTCGCGGCGGTGAACGGGCTCCTGATCGAAGCCCGCGGCGGGCTTACCCGTCTGTCGGTGGGCGCGCGCGCGGCGATTGAGCGCCGGGCCGACACCCCCCTTCAAGCCGAAGTCGTCGGCTTCCGAGAAACCCGCGCCCTGCTGATGCCTTTCGGCCCGGTCGAGGGCGTGGCGCCGGGCGCCGAAATTCGCATCGATCCCATGGGCTCGGCCGTGCGCCCGACCCGGGCCTGGCTTGGCCGCATCATCGACGCCTTTGGCGAGCCCATAGACGGGCTCGGTCCGCTCCCACAGGGCCCGGCGGCCTATCCGCTTCGCGCCGCGCCGCCCGCCGCCCATGCGCGTGGCAGGGTCGGCGCCCGCCTGGACCTGGGCGTGCGGTCCATGAACGTCTTCACCACCTGCTGCCGTGGCCAGCGCCTGGGCGTCTTCGCCGGGTCCGGGGTCGGCAAATCGGTGCTGCTATCCATGTTGGCCAAGGAGGCCGACTGCGACGTGGTCGTGGTGGGACTGATCGGTGAACGGGGCCGTGAGGTTCGCGAATTCATCGAGGAGACCCTCGGCGAGGAGGGCCTGAAGCGGGCCATCGTTGTGGTGGCCACCTCAGACGAGCCGGCGCTGAAGCGCCGGCAGGCCGCCTATATGACCCTGGCGATCGCCGAGTTCCTGCGCGACCAGGACCTCGAAGTCCTGTGCATGATGGACAGCGTCACCCGTTTCGCCATGGCCCAGCGCGAGATCGGCCTGGCCGCCGGCGAGCCGCCCACCACCAAGGGCTATACCCCCACCGTCTTCACCGAACTGCCCAAACTGCTGGAGCGCGCCGGTCCCGGACCGGTTCGTCCCGACGGCACCACGGCGGGACCGATCACCGGCATCTTCACCGTGCTGGTGGACGGTGATGACCACAACGAGCCCATCGCCGACGCCGTGCGCGGTATCCTCGATGGTCACATCGTCATGGAGCGAGCCATCGCCGAGCGGGGCCGCTTCCCGGCCATCAACGTGCTGAAGTCCATCAGCCGGACCATGCCGGGCTGCCACGAACCCCACGAGCGCCAGATCGTCACCAACGCCCGCCAGACGCTGTCGGCCTACGCCAACATGGAGGAGCTGATCCGCATCGGCGCCTACCGCGCCGGCGCCGATCCCGCCGTCGACAGGGCTATCGCCCTCAATCCGCAACTGGAAGCCTTCCTTGGCCAGGACAAGGACGAGGCCACCAGCCTCGACGAAAGCTTCGCACTCCTGGCCGAGATTCTGATGAGTGAGGCCGCATGAGTTGGGCTGACAGTCTGATCAAGCTCTCGACCTACGAGGTCGAGATTCTGCAGAAGCGCCTGGGCGAGATCGCCGATCGGCGCATGGCCGCCGAGATGAAGCTGGTCCTGCTGGAGGCCGAGGGCGAGGCTGAAGCCGAGCGTGCTCGCGAGGACGCCGAACACGGCTGGTATCAGGTGGGCTTCCTGGAAGGCCTGCGGGTTCGCAAGGCCGCCGCCCAGATCGACATCGACCGGATCGCCGACGAGGAGGCCGGGGCCCGAGACGCGCTCTCCCTGGCCTTCGAAGAGCAGAAGAAATACGAGCAGGTGGCCGAGGGCATCGCGCTCGCCCGCCGGAGGGAAGTGGCCAAGCAGGAAACAGCGGCTCTCGACGAGCTGGGTTTGCGCCGGGCCGTCGGCGCGCGATGACCGCCGGCGTCCACCGCCGGGCCTTCATCGGCTCGGCCCTGGCGCTGGCGGCCTGCAATCCCAAGGCCGACGCCCAGACCGCGCTGGTCAGCATTCCGCCCCTGAAGAGCATCGCGCCCTTCCCGGTGGGCGCCTGCATCCAGTCCGTCCACCTGCAGGACCCGACCCTGGTGCGGCTGCTCACCGAGCAGGTCTCCCAACTCACACCGGAGTGGGAGATGAAGATGGAGTACATCGCCCAGGCGGACGGCTCTTTCCGCTTCGAGGGTCCCGACCAGATCGCCGCCTTCGCCAAGGCTCACGGCCTTCGCCTCTTCGGACATACCCTGGTCTGGTACGATCAAGCCCCGGCGGCCTTTACGGAGCTTGATGAGAGCCGGGTCAGCTTCGCCGACGCCTACCGCAACTACATCCTGGCGGTCGTGGGCCGCTATCGTGGCCAGGCCGTGGGCTGGGACGTGATCAACGAGACTGTCGAGGACGACGGCAGCGGCTGGCGCGATAGTCTCTGGGCCCGCAAGTTGGGCAAGCTGCAACACATGGTCCTGGCCTTCCAGCACGCCCGCGAGGCCGACCCGGGCGCGGTGCTGTTCCTCAACGACTTCTTCCTGGAAACCCATCCGAAGAAGCGCACCGCCTTCCTGAAGCTGGCGGAGGCCTTGCTGAAGGCCGGTGCGCCACTCGGCGGCCTGGGCACCCAGACACATCTGGCGGCCGGCGATCAGAAGGGCCTGATCAAGGCGGCCATCGCCGACCTCGCCTCCCTGGGCCTGCCGATCCACATTTCCGAGATGGATGTCTCCCTGCAGGAGGGCGGCAACCGCAACGAGCGTCTGACCCGTCAGGCCGATCTCTACCGTGAGGCGGCCGAGGCCTTCTCGGCGCTGCCACAGCGCCAGCAGTTCGCCTTCACCACCTGGGGCCTGCGGGACCGGGAGTCCTGGCGGAAACGCGAAGACGGCGCCGACGCGCCGCTGCTGTTCGACATCAATGGGGATCCCAAGCCGGCCGCGCAGGCCTGGGTCCAGGGCCTGGGCTGACCTACCGCTGTTGCGAAGGCGGCGGCGGCGCGCGGACCGAGTGTTCGGCGTCGGCGGCTTGGCGAAGCGCGTGCAGATCGTCGCTGAGGCGGAACAGGGCCACATAGAGTTCGCAGAATGAGCGCCACAGCAGCACCAGGGCGCCCACCACCAGGAACCCGCCCACCAGGACGCTGGCGGCCAGCAACAGGCCCATCAGCAGTTCTTCGCGTAGGGCGACGCCGACGGCGGTGCCGATGACCCCGAAGGCGATCAGGGCGATGACACCCAGGCCCGCCCAATAGATCAGATGGATGACCTGGTTGGTCATCAGGTGCTCAAAGGTCAGCAGGTCCCAGAACAGGCTGGCCCCCGCGCCGCGCCGGGAAGTGGGTTTGGATGGTCGCATGCGATGTCCAAGCTCGGAGCCGACAATCGCCCCGTGGGCGAAACCGCTACCAGTCGAAAAGCGCGCCTGCAACGGCGCACACGTTTAGCGCGCCTAGATCGTCCCGACGGTCTTGAGGCGGGCCTTGGGGTGGACCTCGTTCTGGCTCATCACCGGCGTCTGGCCGCGGAAGCGTTCAATGATCGAGCGGACATAGGGGCGGACCTGAGGGCTGGTGAGCAGCACCGGTGAGTCGCCGTTCAGCGCCGCGCGCTCGAAGCTGTCGCGGACGCCACGGATGAACTCCTGCAGGCGCGAGGGCGCGAGGGCCAGTTGCTTCTCGTCGCCCGAACCGATCAGGGCGTCGGCGAAGGCGTTCTCCCATTCAGCCGACATGGTGATGATCGGCAAGGCGCCGTCCTCGCCACGGTGGGCGAAGGAGAGCTGGCGGGCCAGGCGGCCGCGAACCTGTTCCACCAGCAGGGTGATGGACTGGGTGTGCGGCGCGGCTTCGCCGATGCCTTCCAGGATCGAGGGCAGGTCGCGGATCGAGACCCGCTCCTTGAGCAAGGCCTGCAGCACGCGCTGGATGGTGGTCGCCGAGACCACCTGGGGGACCAGGTCATCCACCAGCTTCTTCTGCTCGGCCGGCAGGTCCTTCAGCATCTTCTGCAGCTCCGCATAGGAGAGCAGATCGGGCATGTTTTCCTTGAGGATCTCGGTCAGGTGCGTGGTCAGCACCGTGGCAGGATCGACGATGGTGTAGCCACGGAAGGTGGCTTCCTCGCGCAGGCTGTCGTCCACCCAGGTGGCGGGCAGGCCAAAGGCCGGTTCGCGGATGTGCTCTCCCGGCAGGTCCACCTGGCCGCCGCGCGGGTCCATCGCCATCAGGGAGCCCAGCCGCACCTCGCCGCCGCCGGCCTCCATCTCCTTGATGCGGATCATGTAGCCCTGAGAGGCCAGCCTCATGTTGTCGAGGATGCGCACCGCGGGCATGACGAAGCCGTAGTCGGTGGCCAGCGTCCGTCGCAGGGCCTTGATCTGGTCGGTCAGGCGTCGGCCCTCAAGGTCGTTGATCAGCGGCAGCAGGCCGTAGCCCAGCTCGATCTTGATCTCGTCGATGGCCAGGGTCTGGCTGATCGGTTCTTCCTGCTCCTCGGCGGTGGGAGCCGCCACGGTCAGCGCATTCTGTTCAGGCGCTATCGGCCGGGCGTGGCCGCGTCTCCAGGCCAGCAGGCCCGCGGCGAGGGACACGATGGCGAAGGGAATGATCGGCATGCCGGGGATCAGGGCGACGATCCCCGACGTCGCAGAGACCATGCCCAACGCGACCGGGTTCATGGCCAACTGGGTGACCAGGGCCTTGTCGGCCGAGCCGTCGACCCCGGCCTTCGACACCAGGAAGCCGGCGGCGATGGAGATGACAAGGGCGGGGATCTGGCTGACCAGGCCGTCGCCGATGGTCATGATGGTATAGGTCGCGGCGGCCTGTCCGATCGGGACCTTGTGCTGGATCACCCCAATCAGGATCCCGGCGATGACGTTGATAGCCACGATAATCAGGCCGGCGACCGCGTCGCCGCGCACAAACTTCGAGGCGCCGTCCATGGCGCCGAAGAAGGTCGATTCCTGCTCCAGCTCCTTGCGGCGCTTCTTGGCCAGGTCTTCGTCGATCAGGCCCGAGGAGAGATCGGCGTCGATGGCCATCTGCTTGCCGGGCATGGAGTCCAAGGTGAAGCGGGCGGCGACTTCGGCGATCCGGCCCGAACCCTTGGTGATGACCACGAAGTTCACGATCACCAGGATGGCGAAGACGATCAACCCGATGGCGAAACTGCCGCCGGTCATCAGTTCACCGAAGGCGCCGATGACCTTGCCGGCCCCGTGCGCACCCTCGTGACCGTGGCCCAGGATAAGGCGGGTCGAGGCGATGTTCAGCGCCAGGCGGAACAGGGTGGTGACCAGCAGCACCGTGGGGAAGGCGGTGAATTCCAGCGGTCGGCTGATCAGCAGCGAAGTCATCAGGATCAGCACGGCGCTGGTGATCGACAGGGCCAGAAGCGCGTCCAGCACGAAGGCCGGGATCGGCAGGATCAGCAGGACGACGACGCCGATGACGCCGATGGCCAGGGCCACCTCACCACGCGCGATCCAGCTCCACACCTCTCCGGCGGAGGGGCGGTTCGTGCCGTAACCTGCGGGGACGTCAGCCATGGATGGAATCCGAAGCGCCCGCCCTCCGGAGAGGACTGGCGGAGAGCGAAGAGGTCAGGCGATCAGGCGGCGTGCGCGCCCATGCCCTGGGGTGCGGGAACCGAAACGCCGGCCTCGCTGTACTCCTTGAGCTTGTTGCGCAGGGTGCGGATGGAGATGCCTAGGATGTTGGCCGCGTGGGTGCGGTTGCCCAGGCAGTGCTCCAAGGTGTCGATGATCAGCTGCTGTTCCATGGTCGCCACCGTCTGGCCTACGAAGTTGCGGGTCGCCGATTCCGCGGCGGTGGCGGCGGCATAGGCCGTGCGCGAGCCGGGGTCGGGGGCGGCCAGGGGCTGGCCGTCCGGCAGTCGGATGGCGGCCTCGTCGATCTCCGGACCGATGGCCAGGAGGACGGCGCGGTGCATGGCGTTTTCCAGCTCCCGAACGTTGCCCGGCCAGCGGTGACCGGCCAGGCGGCGCTTGGCCTCCCCCGACAGCGGACGCTCGGCCACGCCATTGGCGGCGGCGTACTTCTTGACGAAGAATTCGGCCAGGGCGACCACGTCGCCGGGCCGCTCGCGCAGGGCCGGCAGGCGCAGGTTCACGACGTTGAGCCGGTAGAGCAGGTCCTCGCGGAAGCTGTGATCCTTCACGGCCTGAACCAGGTCCCGGTTCGAGGTGGCCAGAATCCGGATGTCCACCTTCACCGGCTTGGAGCCGCCGACCCGGTCGATCTCGCGCTCCTGGATGGCGCGCAGGAGCTTGGCCTGCAGGCGCACGTCCATTTCCGAGATTTCGTCCAGCAGCAGGGTGCCGCCGTTGGCTTCCTCGAACTTGCCGATGCGGCGGGCGAGAGCCCCGGTAAAGGCGCCCTTCTCGTGGCCGAACAGCTCGCTTTCCAGCAGGTTCTCCGGGATGGCCGCGCAGTTGACCGAAATGAAGGGCTTGGACGCCCGGCGCGACTTCTGGTGGACGTAACGGGCGATAACTTCCTTGCCCGAGCCGCTTTCTCCGGTGATCAGGATCGAGGCTTCCGAGCCCGCCACCTGGTCGGCCAACGAGATCACCGCCTGCATGGCGGCGTCGCGCACCACCATGGGCTTGTTGTCGTCGGAGACGGCGGCCAGAACCGCGGCGATCATCTCCGCCTCGGGGGGCAGGGGGATGAACTCCTTGGCGCCCGCCCGGATGGCGTCACCGGCCCGTTTGGGATCGGCGTCGACCCCACAGGCCACCACCGGCACCCGGATCCGCTCGGCCTCGTTGGCCGCGATCAGGGCGGCGATGTCGAGGTCATAGTCCACCAGCAGGAGGTCCGCCCCCTGACCCGCGCGCAGGGCGTGGGTGCAGGCTGCGATGGTCTCCACGTGACTGACCTTGGCGCCCGCCGACATCGCCATCTTCACGGCGGTGGACAGTTGTCCATTCAGTTTTCCGACGACCAGAAGCCGCATATCAAATCTCCTCAGACTCCAGGGGCCGTCAGGCCGCCGAGTCCCCGTCCTTGATGATTTCCGTCATGGTCACGCCCAGGCGTTCGTCGACGATCACGACCTCGCCCCGGGCGACCAGACGGTTGTTGACGTAGATGTCGATGGCCTCGCCGACCTTGCGATCCAGTTCCAGCACGCTCCCGGAACTGAGCTGCAGCAGCTGGGCGACTGACATGGTGGCGCGGCCAAGCACCGCGGAAATGGAGACCGGGACGTCGAAGACCGGCGCCAGGTCGGTGGCGGTCTTGTCCTCCATGTCCATCGACATGTCGGCGAGCGGATCGCCGGGGGCGAATTCGTCGAACTCAAGTCCGTTCTCGGCCATGGGGATTAGCCTTCACTTCCAGGAATAAGGGGTTCGGCGTGCAGACCCTCGGCGGCGAGCGCCGCTTCCAGGACCACCGCCACGCGTTCAGCCGCGGCGGCGGGGTCGTAGGCCGCCGCGCCGTCGCCGAAGTCGAGGGTGAAGGCCGCGCCGCTGAGACCGGCGCCCTCCTTGATGTGGATCGCGCCGGTGTAGCCGATGTTCTGGGCGACATCGGCCAGCAGGGGCTCCAGCACGACAGCGAGATCGGGGGAGGCCGACACCATCAGTCGCGGGGCGGCCTCGATCTCGCGGGCCAGGGATTCCAGGGCGGCCTGAATCGGGGCCTCCGGGAAGCGGGCCAGGGCGGCGTCAGCGATGGCCTTGGCGCAGGCGAGCGCCAGGTGGGCCGAGCCCAGCCGGTGCTCGTGGGCCACCTCCGCCAGGGTCGGCAGAGCCGCGCGGGCGGCGTCGGCGACGCGCGACAGGGCCTGGGCCTGGAGGGCCGCCATCGAGGCCAGGCCCTGGCTTTCGCCGGCGGCGAAGGCGGTCTGGCGCACGGCCTCAACCTCCTCGGCGGTGTAGGCGCGCTTCGGCCTCGGCTGAGCGAAGGCCACCTCGCCCGCGCCGTCGAAGACGGTATCGAAGCCGAACTTTTCGTGGGGAATGTCGCTGGCCATCAGTAGATCAGCTCATCGTCGCTGCCGGCGCCGGCCAGCATGATCTCGCCCTTGGCGGCGAGGTCCTTGGCCACCTGGACCATCGCCATCTGCGCCTGATCGACGTCGCGCAGGCGTACCGGGCCCATGCTTTCCATATCGTCGCGCATGATCTTGGCGGCGCGCTCGGACATGTTGGAGAAGAACATCTCCCGCAGGGAGTCGGAGGAGCCCTTGAGGGCCAGGCCCAGCTGGTCCTTCTCCACGGCCCGCAGCAGGGTCTGGACGCCGCCCGGATCGAGCTTGGAGAGGTCCTCAAAGACAAACATCAGGGCGCGGATGCGTTCGGCGCTCTCACGGTTGCGCTCTTCCAGGGCGGCGATGAAGCGCGCCTCGGTCTGCCGATCAAAGGCGTTGAAGATGTCGGCCATCATCTCGTGGCTGTCGCGCTTGGACGTGCGCGCCAGGTTCGACATGAACTCGGTCCGCAGGGTCTGCTCGATCTTGTCGAGGATCTCGCGCTGGACCGGCTCCATCCGCAGCATGCGGGTGACGCATTCCAATGCGAAGTCTTCCGGCAGGGCGGCCAGCACCCGGGCGGCGTGCTCGGACTTCACCTTGCTCAGCACGACGGCGACGGTCTGCGGATATTCGTTCTTCAGGTAGTTGGCGAGCACCGCCTCGTTCACGTTGCCCAGCTTGTCCCACATGGTGCGACCCGCCGGACCGCGGATCTCCTCCATCAGGGTGTCGACCTTCTCGGCCGGCAGGAAGGCGGCCAGCAGGCGTTGGGTCTGCTCGAACGAGCCCATGATCGCGCCGGCGCCGGACATGCCGGAGATGAAGTCCACCAGCAACTGCTCGACCACCGAGGCCGCCACGTTGCCGAGGCCGGCCATGGCCTGGGAGATCTCCTTGATCTCCTCGTCGTCCAGCTGCTGCCAGATGACGCCGTGGTCCTCGCCCAGCGCCAGCAGGACAACGGCAGCCTTCTCCGGCCCGCTGAGGCGGGACACGTCGGTGATCGCCTTGCCTTTGGAGGCGACGGCCATCAGGTGGTCTCATGCAGCCAGGTGCGCAGCAGCGACACCGACTCTTCAGGATGGCTGTCGACGAACTCGGCGACGCGCTTGACGGAGGAGGCCTTCACCTGGCCCTCGATACGGGCGATGTCGATCCGCTGCTCCAGCTCATTGCCGGGGCCGGGCAGGGCCAGGGGCTGGCCGGTGGACGGATCGACGGCGACCTGCATCGGCTGGCCGTCCGCGGTGGTGACGATGCGGGTCATCTGCGGGGCGCTGGCCATGGTCAGGGCCGGGAGGCCGCCGCCCACCGAGCCGCCACGGCCGCCGCCCGCGCCCAGCATGGGGCGGACCACGAAGATCATCATGGCGAGCGCCACAATGGCCATCACGCCCAGCTCAGCGGCGCGCATGATGTCGTTCTTGTCGAAGCCCATCAACGGGCTGGCGGCCGTCGTCCCATCGGCGTCGACGGTGGAGGGGAAGCGGACGTTGACCACGGTCACCTGATCGCCCCGGGCCTGGTCATAGCCGACCGCGGTGCGCACCAATTGCTCCAGGCGCTGCATCTCCTCGGCGCTGCGAGCGGTATAGGCGCCGGGCTTGCCATCCTTGGCCGGGGCGGTGACGCCATCGACGGCCACCGCGACGGAGATGCGCTTCAGCTGGCCAGGTTCCTTCACCTCGGTGCGGGTGGTCTTGGAGATTTCATAGTTGGTGGTGGATTCGGTGCTGCCGCTGTTGGACACGCTGTTGTCGGTTTCCGCACCGGGCGCGCCGGGGATATTGGCTGTGGCCGAGACCTGGCCCGCCGAACTGGGGCCGTTCTCCTTGGCGTTCTGTTCGGTCGTCGATTCAGACCGGATCACCTGACCGTCCGGGTCGAACTTTTCCTCAGCGATGGTGATGCGTGACAGGTCGAGGTCGGCGGTGACGTTCACGCGGGCCTTGCCGGGGCCGACCATGCCCTCGACCAGAGCCTTGATGGTCTTGGTGATGCGTTGCTCCACGTCACTCTTGCGGCCGTCGGCGGCCATGGCGTCGCCGGCCTCGCCGCCGGAAAGGGTCTTGGCGTGCTGGTCCACCACGGTGACGCGGTCGGGTTTCAGGTTGGGAACGGCGCCGGCCACCAGGTTCTGCATGGCGCGCACCTGGTCGGCGCCGGGTTCACGCCCCCCAACCCCGATGCTGACGGAGGCCGACGGCTGTTCGGCCTCTTCCTCGAACAGTTCGCGCTTGGGCAGGACCAGGTGGACGCGGGCCGAGGTGATGCCGTCCAGGGCCTGAATGGTGCGGGCCAGCTCGCCTTCCAGGGCGCGCTGGCGGTTAAGCTGCTGGACGAAGTCGGTCTGGCCCATGGCGTTGGCGTTGTCGAAGATCTCGTAGCCCACCGAGCCTGAGGTCGGCAGGCCCTTGCCCGAGAGCAGCAGGCGGGTGGAGCCCACCCGGTCGCGGCCCACCAGGATCGTCGAGCCGTCGCCCTTGATTTCGTATTTCACATTGGCCTGGTCGAGGGCGGCGGTGATGGTGCCGGCCTCCTTCAGGTCCAGGTTCGAATAGAGCAGGGACTTGGGCTGACCGAGGTTCATCGAGAGGGCGACGATCGCGGCCACCACCCCGATGCCGACGCCCAGCATGGCGGCGACCCGTCCGAGACCGAACCGTTGCAAGGCGGCGACGAAACTGTTCAACGCGAGGCCGTCCCTGTTTCAAAGCGGGGGGCCGTCACAGAATGCGCCCGCCGCTAGGCAGGATTTACCCAGTGCTTGGTAAATGAGCCGTTTACATTTGAGCGTCGCTGTCGCCGTGAGGGGGACGCAATGTCGCAGGGTGCAGGCTAACCGCCCCAGGGCGCCAGGGCGCCCCAGAGGCCCAGAACCACCGAGAAAGCGGTGTAGAGCGCCACCGTGAAGGTGAAGCCCGCCTTGCGCGCCTGGGTCCAGCTGTCGACCCGGCGGCCGCCGCGCCAGACGGCGGGCAGGATGATCAGGGTGCCGGCGGTCATCAGGGCGGCGACGCAGGCGCAGGCCGAGGCGATGATCAGGGCCGGGCCGGGCCAACCGTACATGACGTTGGCCAGATCGTCGGTCTTGGAGACCCAGACCAGGAACAGCGCCATCGAGGTCAGCCACAGGGTGGCGTGAATGTTGTGGATCAGGCTGGCCAGGCGCTGGATGCCGGTCTCGCGGAATTCCCGGCGATTGCGCAGCAGGACGCCGCCCAGGGTCGCGGCGGCGGCCAGCGCGGTAAGGCCAGCAAGGATCAGCAGGTTTGTCGGCTGATTCCAGAAACCCGTGCGTTCAAAGGTCGAGACGCCGTCGGCTGGAGTGAAGTTGATGGCCTTGCCCGCCCGGACGTCGAAGTTCAATCTTTCAAAGCCGGTGGTGGAGATGAAGCGGCCGCTCCTCGGATCGCCCTGGGGGACCCAGCTGCGGGCTGCCGCACCCATGCCGCCTGAGGTGACCAGGCGACCGTCGTCGGTGACGCTGACCGAGACGCCGCTGATCAACCTGCCGACAAAGGATTCCAGGCCGCGATAGGCCCGGCGCGTTCCCAGATAATAGCCCTGATAGACTTCGCGACTGTCGACCAGCGCCGGCGCGCCCTTGCGGGGGAAGGGCGCCGGCGGGGCGTAGAACTGGGCCACGATGCGGCCAGGCAGACGCGCGGCGAGATCGCCGCCGGTCTCGGTGTTGGTGCTGATGAACACGCCGAGCTTCAGGTCCGGAGCCACCACCATGTTGGACAGGAAGGACAGGGTGCCTCCGGCGTGGCCGAAACCCTTGTGCCCACCCGGCAGGTCATAGGCCGCGAAACCATGTGGCCAGCCGTTGATCCCCGGTGCGGTGCGCCGCAGCGGAGTCCCGAACGCCTTGGCCGCGCGGGGGCCGTAGATCACCGCGCCGTCGAGGCTGCCGCCGTTCAGCAGCATCTGCATATAGCGCGCCATGTCCCCGGCGGTGGAGGACGCGGAGCCGGCGGGCGCGATGTGGCCGATATATTCGTAGGGCCGCGCGGCGTAACCGGTCGGCGTCCAGCGATAGCCTTCGGACAGATCGTCCTGCAGAGCCTCGGGCATCGGGGCCGGCAGACCCGCCTCCGTCGGTCGCGCCTCACGGAAGGTGGTGTGGTTCATGTTGAGCGGCAGGAGGATTTCCTCCTCGATCAGCCGCTCGAAGGGCTTGCCGGAGACGTAGGAGACCGCCTCGCCGGCCAGGGCCGCGCCGTAGTTGGAATAGCTGGAGAGCAAGCCCGCCGCGTGGACCCGACGGGGGCGCTCCTGCCGCAGATAGGCCTGCAGGGGCCGCTCGCGGGCGGGGTTCTTTTCAAAGAGCTGGCCCAAGGCCCGGTCCTCGAAGCCCGCCGAATGGTCGAGGAGATTGCGCACGCGGATCGGCGTGTGGAAACCTTGATCCTTCACCTGCAGTTGTTCCGGCAGATAGAGGTTGATCGGCTGACCCAGGCGGATGCGGTCAGCCTCGACCTCCTTCATCAGGGCGATCCAGGTGAAGGTCTTGGAGATCGAACCGACCCGAAACAGCGTCGTGTCGGGATTGACCCTGCGGGCCGGCGACAGGCTGGCGAAGCCGTAGCCTTTCTTCAGCACCACCTGGCCGTCCTGGATCACCGCCACGGTGACGCCGGCGATGTGCTCCCGGTCCATGGCGTCCTTCACGACGCCGTCGACATAGGCTTCGAGTTCGGCGGCCGGCAAGGCCTGGCCCGGCGCCAGGCGCGCGCCGGAAGCGGCCCGGGGTGCGGCGGGTGCGGTGGCGATCAGACTGGAGACCGCAGGCGCGGTCGCCTCGACCATGGCGGGCTTTGGCGCGGCGGGGCGTGCGACGGCGCGGACGGCGGGCCGCCTCAGGGCCTCATAGGGCACGGGGCCCCGGGGATTGACGTCGGAGGCCGCAGGGAGCGCGGTGGCGTCCTGCGCGGAAGCCGGGGCGGCCAGAAACAGGAGAAGCGCGGCGAAGGCGGCTTTGGCGACGGAAGTCATCAGGTGGATCGGCTTCGGGTGAAGGGCTGGCGCAAGACCTCCTTGTAGAGGCGCCTGCGAGGTCTTCAACCCGGCGCCTGTTCGTAGGGGCAGACAGGTTGTCACCCTTCGGCCGCATCTTGGCGAAGCTGGCGCCGCTTAACCTGTCCGAAGAGCGCGGCGTCTTGAGCTCGCGCCATTCTGACCGGGTCAGATCGATCCGACTCTAGAAGGCCCTCGGCCGCGGGGCCGGTGGGAAGGGGTAAAGCGGCAGCATGGGGCGCAGTTGCGGGCCGATCCAGACCTGGGGTTCGGAGGGCGGCGTCATGCCCTCCTTCTTTTCGCGGGCCGAGACGCAGGCCTGGACCTCCTTGGCGAGGCTCGGGAAGTCGTGGGCGGCGGACGTCGACTGCAGGAAGCATTCGTCGAAGAACGGATATTTGTTGGACTCTCCGCAGCCAAAGGAGGTGCGATCGGGCCGCGCGGCGGTCAGGATCATGCGGTTGGGCTGGGCGAGGTCCGGGATAAAGACGCCGGAGAAGCAGGCCGAGATCACCACGACTGTCGGCCTCTGACCGCAGGTGCGGTCGAGGATCGCCGCCAGCAGGCGCGGCGGCAGGATATCCTGGTCCACCAGCACCCCCTGCGGCGCGCCGTGCGAGGACACATAGAGCAGGCAGCCGCCCTGGGCCCTGGGCGCCACCTCGGTCAGCGCCTCGTAGATGGCCTTGGGGCTCGATTTTCCGGCCTTCACGTCCTTGTAGCGCTCAGGTCGGACGGAGAACTGTCGCAGGTTGGCCTTGTCGAATCCGATCCGTTCCAATTCCTGCGACACGTCACGCCGGGCGTTGTCGAAGGCTTCAGAAGGTCCGCCCGTGTGGGCGTGCCAGTCGCCCGCCACCACGACGGCGGCCCAATCGGAGAAAGGTCCGCCGGCGGCGAGCGCCGGGGCCGTCCAGCCGAGCAGCAGGACCGTCAGGACGCCGAGGAAACCGCGGCGCGGGCCCATGCTACTTCTTGTAGGACTGGAAGGGTGTGGGGACCGCCGTACCCGTGGCCTTGGCCACCAGCCGGCCGTCAGCGTCGTAGAGTTCACCCTCGGTGAAGGCGATGGTCCGACCCCACTTGGCCACGCGCCCGATGCCCTTCAGGGTTCCCGGCATGGCGGGGCGGAAGAAGGTGGTCTTCATCTCGGCGGTGGGCGCCACATGGGTCATGCCCGAGGCCACCATGCAGGCGGTCGACATCGCCTCATCCAGCATGGCGCAGAGATAGCCGCCCTGGATCTGCTTCATGGGATTGAGCAGCAGCTCGGCCTTGGCCTCGAAGGCCACCTCCACCGACTTCTCGGCCTGGCTGACCGCCACCATGCGGAAGCCCAGGGTCTGGGAGCCGGTGGGCTGGTTCTTGGAGCGCAGGAAGCGCGCCAGGATCGCCTCGTCGGTCAGGGCCTCGGGTTCCGGGGCTGCGACGTCGGTCATGGTCGGGGGCTCACTTCTTGCGGAATTGGTCCAGGGAGACGACGTTCGCCGCCTCGGGGTCGACGTCGGGGGCGTCCGTGGCGGGCGCCGGCTTGTCGGCCGCGGCGGCGGGAGCCTCGCCGGCCGCCGGCGTGGTCTCGAAGGACAGCAGGAACTGGACGCTGGGGTCGTAGAACCGGGTCACCGCCGCATAGGGCACCGACAGCCGCTTGGGTGAGCCGCCGAACTTCAGGGTGACGGAGAAGAAGGTCTCGCCGGGCGCCAGGTCCCAGTACTGGTGCTGCAGGACGATGGTCATCTCGTCCGGGTACTTGCCGAGCAGGTCGGCGGGGCCGGAGACGCCAGGCGCCTCGCTCTTGAAGGTGATGTAGAAATGGTGCGCGCCCGGCAGGCCGTCGGGAGCCGCGGCGCGCTTCAGGGCGGCCTTGACCACACCACGCAGCGCTTCCTGAGCCATCGCCTCGTAGTGCATCTGGTCTTGGGCCGGCGGGTCCTGAGCCATGGTGTCTCCGAGGGGCGATAGGCAACTTCCCGAAGGGTAGCGTTTCGCGCCGCGCACGCAAGCGGGCTCACGCGCAAATGGGACCTATGGGGCGTTGGCGCCACGGGCTGCGACAGGCTAGACGGTTCGGCAAGCGGGGGCCGCCTTCAACGACATGCTTTTTGCTTCGCCGACCTTCCTGTTTGTCTTCCTGCCCCTGTGTCTGGCGGCCTATTTCGCCTGTCCCTCGACCCGGCTGAAGAACGCCGTGCTGCTGGCCGCGTCCCTGGTCTTCTACGCCTGGGGGGAGCCGGTCTTCGTGGTGCTGATGGCGGCCATGACCCTGGTCAACTACACGGCCGCCCTGGCCATCGACGCCCGCGACGGCGCGGCCCGAAAGCAGGCCCTGGCCCTGGCCGTCGCCATCAATCTGCTCTCCCTGACCGTGTTCAAATACGCAGGTCTGATCGCGGTCAGCCTGGGCCTCCCCGATCCGGGTATCCCCCTGCCGCTGGGGATTTCCTTCTTCACCTTCCACTGCCTGTCCTACCTGATCGACACCTATCGCCGCCGTTTCCCGGCCAACCACGATCTGACCCAGGTGGCGCTCTATATCGCGCTGTTCCCGCAGCTGATCGCCGGGCCCATCGTCCGCTACAAGACCATCGCGCGCCGGCTGGCCCATCGCCGGCATAGTCTGGGCCGCGCCTCGGCAGGCGTTCGCATCTTCATCATCGGCCTGGCGCAGAAGCTGCTGATCGCCGACCCCATCGCGCCCCTGGCTGACGCCGTCTTCGACCACGCCCGCGCGCCGGGCCTGATCGAGGCCTGGCTGGGCGCCGGCGCCTACGCCCTGCAGATCTATTTCGACTTCGCCGGCTATTCGACCATGGCTATCGGTCTGGCGGTGATCTTCGGCTTCTCCCTGCCGCGCAACTTCCGCACCCCTTATGCGTCAGCATCGATCACCGAGTTCTGGCGCCGCTGGCACATCAGCCTTTCCACCTGGTTCCGCGACTATCTCTACATCCCTCTGGGCGGCAATCGCGGCCCGGCCTGGAAGACCTGGCGCAACCTGATCGTGGTTTTCCTGCTCTGCGGCCTCTGGCACGGGGCGGCCTGGACCTTCGTGCTGTGGGGCGTCTGGCATGGGGCCTTCCTGGTGCTGGAACGGGCCGGGCTTGGTGCTGTCCTGGCCAAGCTGCCGCGCGTGGTCGGCTGGGCCTATGCGCTGGCCGCCGTGACCCTGGGCTGGGTGCTGTTCCGAGCGGCGGACCTGTCCCGTGTCCTCGACCTCTGGACCGGCATGGCGGGTCTGCGCGGCCTGGGTGGCCTGCAGGCGCAGACCCATGCGGCGCTCCAGCCCCTGCACCTCTGGCTGGTCCCCCTGGGCGGTCTGCTGGCGGTGTTCGGCCTGCCGAAGGCCCTGCGGAAGATCCATGGCCTTGCCTGGGCCGACACCGCCGGCGTCGTCCTGCTGCTGGCGCTCTGCCTGCTGAAGGTCGCTTGGGGCGCCTACAGCCCCTTCCTGTATTTCCGGTTCTAGGGGAGGGACGCCATGCTGATGACCCGCCCCCGCCGATACCTCATCCTCGTGGTCTTGGCCGTGCTGATCGCACCGGTGATCGCCATGCCCTTCGTCCCGTTCAAGACGGTGTCGCTCCAGGAAAACCGCCGCCTCGCGCCCGTGCCGGCCATGCCCATGACGGCCGCCGAATGGCGCAAGCTGCCGCGCGCGATCGACGCCTACCTCGCCGACCACTTCGGTTTCCGCGAGCCCCTGATGCAGGCCGCCGCCAGGCTGCAACGCAAGCTGGGGGGGGAGGGGGCGGCCGCCACGGCGGTGACGGGCAAGAACGGCCAGATGTTCCTGGTGGACGGGCTGATCCGCTCCACCGGCCAGGAGGTCGATCGGGCCCGAGCCGCCGACTACGCCGCCTTCGTCTGCGAGGCCAAGGGCAAGCTGTCAGGTGTGACCGTGGTGGCCAGTCTCGCCCCATCGCCCGCCGAGATCGAGCCCGATCTGGCGCCCGACTGGGCGGGGCCGCCCAGGTCCCCCACCGAGTACGACCTGATCCTCAGCGGCCTGGCCAGGTGCGGCGTCACGACGGTCGATCTGCGCCCGACGCTGCGCGCCGCCGGTTCCCACGGACAGGTCTACCGGCGACACGACAGCCACTGGTCTCTGCGCGGATCGCTGGTCGCCTATAACCAGATCGTTCCGGCCCTCGGCCAGCCCGGTTGGCGCATTGATCCGAAGGCGCTGACGTGGGGCATAGTGTCCCTCGACAACGGGGATCTGCCGCGCCTGGCGGGCCAGCCACAGGCCGTCGAGCGGGTGGAGGTCCATGACGCGACCGCCCTGCCGCCCGGCGTCGCCCGCGCTCCGATCGCGGGTCTGAACTCTCGCTCGGCCCCGCCCTTCCTGATCGACACCGGCAAGGCGGGCCCCACGGTGCTGATCATCGGCGACAGCTTCACGGCCGATCCGATGCCGCCCTATTTCGCCCCGTTCGTGGGCAAACTTGCCTGGGTCCACGAGGACCGCTGCACCTTCGACTGGCGGGTGATCGCTCGGGTGAAGCCGGACTACGTCCTCTTCCTGCCGGCCGCCCGCGAAGCCGTTTGCGGCGGCGCCAGACCCGCGCACTTCAACTGAGAAACCGAGATGAGGCAAAGGTGGAGGGCTTCTGTTGCAAGGCGCCCTCCGGGCCCCGCCTAGCGCTGCTAAGACGCTAGGAGTTTAGGTCGAAATCTATCGGGTCGCTTACGCGGCCAAACGGACTTCTTCAGCGAAGTTATCGTTCGCATTTAGATTAAGGCCCGAAACGGTGGGCCAAGCCGGAAGAAAGCAACACCTTTAGACGTCTGTCGATGCTGATCGGCCCCGCACTTGCCCGCGATAACCGGGGGGAAGATTGGTGGAGCCGCCGGGAATCGCACCCGGGTCCAGTCCGCTTATGACGTGCGCGTTTATCCTCATAGTCGAGCCGAAACCCGACCCCCCATATATAGGCGCGATTGGTTCAGGATTGAAGAACCGATGACAAAAACCGGGTCACGCCGTTGGCGATACGTGAAACGGGGGGGCGGGTTCGTGGACGCCCACCGATTCTGCGTGAGCGGGTTAGGCGGAAATCGGGGCCGGCCCTAGCCTCTGGGCGTCAAGTTTCGCACCTCGCCCAAGGGCCTTCTCATGCACCCCCTGATCTACGCCGCTCGCCCCCTGGTCCTGGATTTCCTGGCCACCATCGTCTTCTTGATCCTGGTGGCCCTGAAGGTCGATCCCACCATCGCCGCCGGTGTCGCCATCGCCATCGGGATCGGGCAGGTGGTGGTCCTGAAGATCATGAAGCGTCCCATCGCCCCGCTGCAGTGGCTGGGCCTGGGCCTGGTCCTGGTGTTCGGCACGGCCAGCCTGCTGACCCACGACATGCGCTTCCTGATGGTCAAGCCGACGGTGGTCTACCTGCTGGTGGGCGCCTTCATGCTCAAGCGCGGCTGGATGCTGCGCTACATGCCGCCCATCGCCGCCGGTCACGGCGAGGATGTGATGGTGGTGTTCGGCTATGTTTGGGCCGGGCTGATGTTCGTCAGCGGCGCGGCCAACGCTGTGGTGGCCGTCGCCTTCACCGACCATTGGGTGGCCTTCATGGCGATCTTCCCCACGGTGTCGAAGATCGCGCTCTTCGCCGTTCAGTATCTGACCATGCGCGCGGTCGTGCGGCGTCGCATGATCGCCGCGCGAGAAGCGCCCGCCGGCGCGACGGCCTAGGCCCGGGTGCGAGCCGCCTTGGCGATCAGGCCAGAGATCAGGGTTTCCTTATAGGCCTTGAGGAGCCCGAAGGAGCGCTCCACCTGCGCCCGGTCGCCGGTGACCAGCAGCTCCATGGCCAGGCCGCGCATGGCCGCCATGTGCAGACCCACCATGGCTTCGATGGCTTCGCGGTCGTCGATGCCGATTTCCTGGGCCAGGTCCCACATCCGTTCGCGACGGTTCTGTTCGATGCTGTTGAACATCTCGGGCAACTTGGCGGCCAGCACCTTGTCGGAGCGGGCGGCCATCATGATCTCGAGCTTGGCCATGGCCGGCGCCTGGGTCAGCATCCGCCAGGTCAGGTCGGTGCGCGACATGAAGTAGGCCAGCTTGTCGTCGTCGTCGTTCAGAGCCGGAGGCTGGCTGGACCGCTCGTCGGCGCCCGAGGCGTAGGCCACCACCGCCAGCATCAGGTCCACCTTCGATGGGAATTGATGCAGCATGCCGCCGCGGCTGACGCCGCCGGCCTCCGCGATCGTCGAGAGCGTGGTGGCCGAGTAGCCCAGCCGATTCAGGCAGTCGACGGCGGCGTCGATCAGCCGGGCCCGCATGCTGGCGGTGCGCTCAGCCTGGCTGCGCCGTGCTTCCGGCGCGATGACCGCCTTGCCGCCCATATTCATTGGCCTCCCAACCTGCCGTCATCCTGTGGGTGTTCCGCCACGGGAGGCAAGGTGAAGAAAAGAGGCGCCGACGCGCCTCGCGCGCCGGCGCCAGTGCCCAGACGATCTTCGCGACCGCTTGGGAGGACCTCGGAATGGCGTGAAATCTCGCGCTCGATATCGGAGCGCGGCGCCCATGCGAAACTGCACGGACGCCGGCGCCGAAGGTGAGCCATGACCCCCGCGGCATCCTGGAAGAGCCGCCGGCGCCGAGCCGTCTGAATGTCAAATTCGACCACGTCAAAAACTACTCGCGCGGCTCGACCCCGAAATTGAGCTGAGACGCAAAATTGCGAAATCTATCAATCAACTAAAGGCAGGCTGGCGATGAATGGATCGCCTGTCGTTTCCAAATCCCGTCTGGGCCGGTTCTGGTGCGGGTCCCTTGCGGGCGCGCGCCGATCAGCCACGTTGTTGGCAGGAGGAGACACCCGCACGCCGGCGGCGTCAACAAACAAACCGTCCAAGCGGTCGGTTTTTTGAGACCCTGTTCTGAGGTCTGCTTCGAGGCCTAGAAGACTTCCGAACCACGAGTGATGGAGAGCACGCCGGTGCGCGACAGCTCCACCAGGCCAAGCGGCCGCATCAGGTCGACGAACTTGTCGATCTTGGAGGAGACCCCGGTCAGCTCGAAGATGAAGCTGTCGATGGTGGTGTCGAGAACCTTGGCGCGGAAGATGTCGGCGATGCGCAGGGCCTCGACCCGGTCGCCGCCGGACCCCTTCACCTTCACCAGGGCCAACTCCCGCTCCAGGCCGTTGGGGTCGCGGGTGATGTCCTGCACGTGGCGCGTGGCCACCATCTTTTCGAGCTGCGCCTCGATCTGCATCAACACATGCGGCGTGCCCCGCGTGACGATGGTGACGCGGCTGGTGTGGGCGCGGCGGTCGGTCTCGGCCACCGTCAGGCTCTCGATATTGTAGCCCCGGGCCGCGAACAGCCCCACCAGCCGGTGCAGAACCCCAGGCTCGTTGTCCACCAGGATGGCGAAGGTCGCCAGGCTCTCGGCCTCTTCCGAAGGCGTCAGGTCATAGACGGAGGCGGGCTGGGTGTCGGACATCAGGGTCTCGTCAAAAAGCTTCGGCAAACGACCTCTCACATGCGCCGCCCGCGGGCAACCTCGCCTGCGTCTTTCGCGCCACAGGGGAGGGCGTGCGTGCAATTTCCGGTTGTTCGGTCGAAATGCCGATGTTATCCGCCGCGCCCCGAAAGGAACGTCGTCATGACCTGCATGGTCCTGTCCAATTCGCTCGTCAGTTCGCAGCCCGGTCAAAAGACCGAGCGCGATTTTGCGCGCGTCTGGGAGGGAGCTTCGGTCTAGGTCGATCTGATCTGGAATGTACGAAGGAACCCCTCCCGGCCCGGCCGGGAGGGGTTCCTCGTTTCAGAGGCGCGCTTTCCGAAACCGGAACCGGGAGGGGATGGGAAATAGGGGCAATTATATACGTGACAAAGCAGCGTTGAAACGGTAGGGTTTTCCTACTGAAGGACGCCCGCCATGAACCTGACCGATCCGATCTTCCAAGACGCCGACAAAGCCCGCGCTCACCTTGAGGCGACCCGCTGGCCGAACGGCCCGATCTGCCCCAAGTGCGGCGTCGTCAATGAAGCCACCCAGCTTCAGGGCACCCATCACCGCGCCGGGCTCTATCAGTGCAACGCCTGCCGTTCGCAGTTCACCGCGACGGTCGGGACCGTGTTCGAGCGTTCCAAGGTCGAGTTGAACAAGTGGCTGCTCGCCACCTACCTGCTCTCGTCCTCCAAGAAGGGCATCAGCGCCTTGCAGCTCAGCCGCACCATCGGCGTCACGTACAAGACGGCCTGGTTCATGTTCCATCGTATCCGTGAGGCGATGCGCGTTGATGCGCCCGCGCCCCTCGGCGGCTCCGGCAAAGTCGTTGAAGTCGATGAGACCTATGTCGGCGGCAAAGAGGCCAACAAGCACAAGTCCAAGCGCGCCGCGAAGGGCGACGTTTTCGGCGCCAAGCAGGCCGTCGTGACGCTGGTTGAGCGCAACGGTGAAGCCCGCTCCTTCCACGTCGCCAACGTGACCGCCAAGACCCTGCGCCCGGTGATCGTGAAGAACGCCAGCCGCAAGTCGCACCTGATGACCGATGGCGCCCGCATGTATCCCGCCGTGGGCCGCGAGTTCGACCGTCACAGCGCCGTGGATCACTCCGCTGGTGAGTATGTCCGCGAGGGCTTCCACCACTCCAACACGGTCGAGAACTACTTCTCGATCCTGAAGCGCGGCGTGATCGGCACCTATCACCACATCAGCGAAGCGCACCTCTCGCGCTACCTCGCGGAGTTCGATTTCCGCTACTCCAACCGCTCAGGTCTGGGCGTGGAAGACACCGAGCGCACCAACCGCGCCTTGGTCGGCATCGGCGGTAAGCGCCTCACCTATCGGCGGCCTAGTGAAGGCGCGCACGCGTAAACAGAAAGCGAGGCGTATCCTCGCTAAACGCCGAACTGGACCCCGCAATGGATGACGCAATGGCCGCGGCCTTCACCAGCCTCTTTGTCGGCCTGTTCGGTCGGCTTAAGGCGCGTGGGGTTCTTGATCAGGTGGACCTCAACGAGATTTTCGAGAGCGCAACGCTGGGCTTTGAAGAGATGGGCCTGGACTCATCGGAGACTGCGCGCACGGCCCACGGCTTCCTGCGCAGCCTTCAATCCATCGTTGACCGGTGATCCGCCAGACCGTGGCGGCCAGCTTTAGCAGCTGATCCTCGGGCATCAGATTCGACTCCAAGTAGGCAAGGTGTGAAGCTCGCCGAGCCGGCCGTCCCGCCGGCAGCGGTTGTCTAGCTGGGTCAGTTTGGGGGAGCCGTGGTTAGTCAGATTGCCGCATATTCGAGCTTTTCGCGGGAGGGCGAGGCCGCCGTCCGACATAAGGTCGAGCGGTCGGGCTACAATGATGAATGGTCGGCCCATGCCCTCAAGTGGCTATCCGAGCAGGATCTTCGGCGCGAGGACGACACCAAGACGGCCCAATTCAAGCAAGAGAGGTTGTCTCAGCGGACAGCTTCGGCGGCGGAGCGGGCGGCGGTAGCTGCTGAGGCCGCCGCAGCGGAGGCGCGGGAGGCCAACGCACTGGCCTTGGCCTCCAATGAGATCGCACACGCCGCTAACGCCCTGGCCTTGTCGGCCAACGAACTGGCGGCTTCCGCAAACTCCCTGTCTTCTCGCGCCGTCCACAAAGCTAGGGACGCCAACAAGATCGCAACGGGCGCGATGATCGCGGCGGCGATAAGCGCGGTGATCGCCATTTTGACAGCCCTTCTCAGGGCGCCTTCGCCCTAGCTCTTTGGTTTCGATTTCGTCGGTGCGCTTGGCGCTGGCGGCTTGTGCGGCGTCGGCGGCGTGTTCGCCAGATTGCGGAGCGTCCGCTCAAAGGCCGCGTCGTCGGGCTTTTCGTCTTCAGGGGTCGTCTCAGTGGAAGAACCAGACATGCCGCAGCCGCTCCGAAAGAAATGCCACCTAACCTTCAAGGGGCTCGAAGACCGGCCAGACCATGCCCGCGTAATCGGGCAGATCGTCGCCATCTCCGGTCGCATTGAAAGCCGCCTCGGGTCGCTCTTGGCGATTATGACCGGCGGGCTGACTCACGTCACCATTCCAATGTTCCTCGCCGTCCGCAGCGCCGATGCTCAGCGGTCCATGCTTCAGGCCGCAGCCCAACATGCGCTCGGCCCTGACGACCTGGAACGCTTCACCGCCATCATGGATGACTGGCGCGGGCGCTATGGTGAGCGAAACAAGATCGTCCACAACATCTGGGGACACAGCGACGATCACCCCAAGCTCGCAATTCGGATCGCGGCAGAGGACTTCGCGGAGATATGGAAGACCTCGGCATTCCTGACCAATCCCGAAGTAGCTGAACGCGCCGCTATCACCCTTCGGGACCTATGGAAGAGTTGTGAGGGATGGACCGTGAAGGACCTGGAGGACGTCAAAACGCGCCTTGAGGGTTACGAGACTAGGATCTCGCGACTTTGGGCGGACCTGTACGACCGCCAATTTCCGAGAGTTGCCCCCACCATGACCGGGCAAGCCTCTCGGCTTGATAGGGGGTCAGGCGAGTAGCCTCCCCGTCAAACGGCCCAAACTCGGAAAGCAGCAAGTCGCGAAGGATCGTCTCGCCTCGCGTCGGATCAGTTAGAGCGCCGGCCTGTCCATCCTTGATTCGCATTGGGCGTCTGCTTTGTCACGTATATAATTGCCGAAATAGGAAAGGGGAACCCCATGAGCGGGTTCGAAGTGATCGAGAGCAAGAACGGCCTGATCAAGGCCTGGACCCGAGGGGTTCCCATTGAGGAGTCCGCCCTCAAGCAGCTGCGCAATGTCGCCAGCCTGCCCTTCATCCACAGCCACGTCGCGGTCATGCCCGATGTGCACTGGGGCATGGGGGCGACTGTCGGCTCGGTCATCGCCACCTCCGGCGCCATCATTCCGGCGGCGGTGGGGGTCGATATCGGCTGCGGCATGATGGCTGTGCGGACCTCGATCCGCGCCGAGCATCTGCCCGACAACCTGGCGGGAATCCGTTCGGCCATCGAGGCCGCAGTGCCGCACGGCCGGACCGACAACGGCGGGCGCAACGACAAGGGCGCGCACGCCGACGAGCCGCCGGCCATCGCCATCGCCAAGTGGGCGGAGCTGGAAGCCGGTTACCAGGCGGTTGTGGACAGGCACGCCAAGGCGGCGCACCCGCGCGGCCTGGGGCACCTCGGCACGCTGGGAACCGGCAACCACTTCATCGAGCTCTGCCTCGATGAGGCTGGCGACGTATGGGTCATGCTGCACTCCGGGTCTCGAGGTGTCGGCAACCGGTTCGGAACCTACTTCATCGAACGGGCCAAGGCCGACATGCGGCGGTGGTTCATCAACCTGCCGGACGCCGACCTGGCCTACTTCCCGGAAGGGTCGGAAGGCTTCGTCGACTACATCCGGGCGGTCAGCTGGGCGCAGAAGTACGCCAAGGCCAACCGCGAGGTGATGATGGCGCGCGTGCTCGAAGTGCTCCGGGAAACCTTCCCGGACCTGGCGACGACGGAAGAGGCGGTGAACTGCCACCACAACTACGTCACCAGCGAGAAGCACTTCGGCAAGCAGGTCTTCGTGACCCGCAAGGGCGCGGTGAAGGCAGGCGAGGGCGATCTCGGCATCATCCCCGGCTCGATGGGCGCCCGGTCGTTCATCGTGCGCGGGAAGGGGAACCGGGACTCGTTCTGCACCTGCTCGCACGGCGCCGGCCGGGCCATGAGCCGGACCGAAGCCAAGCGCCGGTTCACGGTGGACGACCACATCGCGGCGACCCAAGGCGTCGAGTGCCGGAAGGACGCCGAGGTGATCGACGAAACGCCGATGGCCTACAAGGACATCGACGCGGTCATGGCCGCCCAAGCCGACCTGGTGGAGATCGTCCACACCCTGCGCCAGGTGGTGTGCGTCAAAGGCTGAGATGGGGCGGGCGGAGCACAGGCGCCGCCCGCCTTTCTGATAAGCGCGCGACGAGTCCGAAAATCGCTGGCCTTCCGTGGGGCCGATGTCAGACAAGCAGCTTAACAACAAGCACGGGAGGCCCGTCCGGCCATGGCGATTTCACTCTATGACGTCAGCGTCACTTCATTCCTGCAGTCGCTGAACGGCGTCGCGAGCTTCTTGGATCGGGGCCTGTCGCACTTCACCGACAACAACGTCGACCCCAACTCCATCGTCGACATCCGCCTCTTCCCCGACATGCTGCCCTTCTGGTTCCAGATCTCCTCGGTGGTCCACCACTCCGCCGAAGCCATCGACGGCGTGCGCGCCGGGACCTTCTCGCCGGGCGGCGCGGCCCCGCCGCTCAGCTACGCCGACCTGCAGAAGCTGGTGGCCGACGCCATCACCTCGCTGAAGGCCCTGGATCCGGCCGAGGTCAACGGCTTCGAGGGCCGCGACATGGCCTTCGTCATGGGCGAGCGGAAAATCCCCTTCACGGCTGAGGGCTTCCTGATGTCCTTCTCCCTGCCCAACCTGCATTTCCACGCCACCACCGCCTACGACATCCTCAGGATGCAGGGCGTGCCGCTGGGCAAGCGCGACTACCTGGGCGGCCTGCGCCTCAAGGCGTGAGCGGCTTGCCCTGACGGCCCAGAGCGTCATGCTGGCGCCATGCACGCAGACCGGGATCGTATCGCCGCCAACCTCGCGGCCTTCCCGCGCATCGCCCTGGAGACGGGCGAGCGCCGGCGGGCGGCTGTGGCCATCGTGCTGTCGGGCAGGGACGGTGAACTCACCTATCTGTTGACCCGCCGCGCCCTGACCATGCGTCGGGGCGCGGGCAACTACGCCCTGCCGGGCGGTAACCTGGAGCCCGGCGAGGACGCGGTCACCGCCGCCATCCGCGAGACCTCCGAGGAACTGGGCGTCGCCATCACCCCGGGCGAGGTGTTGGGGATGCTGGACGATTTCGAGACCCTGGGCGGCCATGTGGTGACCCCTGTGGTGTTCTGGTCCGACGAGGCGTTGATCTTGAACCCCGATCCCACCGAGGTGGACCGCGCCTGGTTCGAGCCTGTGGCCCGCCTCGATCATCCCGGCTCCCCGATGAGTGAGGAGAACCCGAGCGGCGGCGAGCCGATCCAGCGGATGTTCGCCGACGACAACTGGATAAATCCGCCCACCGCCGCCTGGCTCTACCAATTCCGCGAGGTCGGGCTGCACGGTCGCCACATCCGCGTCAGCATGATCGGCCAACCGGAGTGGACGGCGCGCTAGCTGGCCTTAGAGTAGGCGGTATAGAATTTTCAGAGCGGCGAGAGACCGCACAGGAGAGGGAGCCAATGGCCACCAAGACATTTCCCGTGGAAGCGAGCCACATTCTCATGTTCGCCAGATCGGTCGGCGACGACAACCGCGTCTATTCCGACGCCGACTACGCCAAGGGCACCGAGGCCGGCGGCATCCTCGCCCCGCCGACCTTCGCCCAGGCAAGCGCCCAGTTCGATCCCGACTACGGCCTGCGGCCCAAGATCGGCCAGCCTTGGTTCGGCTCAGGCAAGAACGCCACCGGCATCACCCGCGCCCCCGGTGGCGGCGGTGGTGGGGGCGGCGGCCTGCACGCCGAGCAGCACTTCGAGTACCACCGCCCGATGCGGGCCGGCGACGTGCTCACCGCCACCACGACGCCCGGCAAGACCTGGGAGAAGGAAGGCAAGCGTTCCGGCAAGCTGGTCTTCTCCGAGAGCGTCACCGAGTACCGCGACCAGAAGGGCGAACTGGTGATCACCGCCCGCGGCGTCGGTGTGCGCACCGAACGTCCCGTCGAACAACCCGCTGAGAAGGCGTAAGAACATGGCGCTCAGCGCGAAATCACTGAAGGTGGGCGACGCCCACACCGCTCGTCTGGTGGAAGACCTGAAACGCACCCAGATCGTCCAGTACGCGGGGGCCTCGGGTGACTACAACCCGCTGCACACCGACGAGATCTTCACCACCCAGGTGGCCGGCTACCCGTCAGTCTTCGCCCACGGCATGCTGACCATGGGCATGACCGGCAAGATGCTCACCGACTACGTGGGCGATGCGCGGCTGACCAAGTACGGCGTGCGCTTCACCAGCCAGGTCTGGCCCGGTGACACCCTGGAGGCCACCGCCACCCTTAAGGCGATCAGCGAAAAGGACGGCGCCAAGATCGCCGAGTTCGACGTCAAGACCACCAACCAGGCCGGCGTCGAAGTGCTCAGCGGCTACGCCGAGGCCCGCCTCGACGACTAGCGGACAAGAGGCGGAGACCGGCTGCCGGTCTCCGCCGAAGCCTTAGACCAGCCGCTTGCCGGCGTCGTCGATGACGCCGCCCAGGTCGCGGCCGTCATTGGCCAGGATCATCTCGTTGTGGGCCTTGCCCGACGGGATCATCGGGAAGCAGTTCTCTTCCTTGGTGACCCGGCAGTCGAACAGCACGGGCTTGCGAACCGAGATCATCTCCAGGATCTTGTCGTCCAGCTCACCTGGCGTCTCGGCCCGGATGCCGACCCCGCCGAAAGCCTCGGCCATCTTCACGAAGTCGGGCAGGCTGGCCGAATAGGAGTGGCTGTAGCGCTCCCCGTGCAGCAGCTGCTGCCATTGGCGGACCATCCCCATCCACTCGTTGTTGAGGATGAAAATCTTGATCGGCAGGTCGTACTGAATGGCCGTGGCGATCTCCTGCATGGTCATCTGCACGCTGGCGTCGCCGGCGATGTCGATGACCAGGCTGTCGGGATGGGCCATCTGCACGCCCACGGCGGCCGGCAGGCCGTAGCCCATGGTCCCCAGGCCGCCGGAGGTCATCCAGCGGTTGGGCTGCTCGAAGTGGTAGTACTGAGCCGCCCACATCTGGTGCTGGCCGACCTCGGTGGTGATGTAGGTGTCGCGGTCCTTGGTCAGCTCGTACAGCCGCTCGACGGCGTACTGCGGCTTGATCAGCTTTGAGTCGGGCGAATAGGCGAAGCCCTTGCGCGCGCGCCACTGGTCGATCTGGCTCCACCAGTCCTTCAGGGCCGCCGGGTCGGTGGCCATCTTGCGGCCCTTCCAGGCGGCGATCAGGTCCTCGAGCACCGAGCCCGCGTCCCCGACGATGCCGATGTCGGCCTTGACGTTCTTGGAGATCGACGAGGCGTCGATGTCGATGTGGATCTTCTTGGAGCCCGGCGAGAAGGCGTCCAGCCGGCCGGTGACCCGGTCATCGAAGCGCGCGCCGATGCAGACCATCACGTCGCAATCGTGCATGGCGTGGTTGGCCTCATAGGCGCCGTGCATGCCCAGCATCCCCAGCCACTGGGGATCGGAGGCCGGGAAGGCGCCCAGGCCCATCAGGGTGGAGGTCACCGGCGCGCCGGTCAGCTTGGCGAAGTCGCGCAGCAGCTGGGCGGCCTTGGGCCCGGCATTGATGACGCCGCCGCCGGTGTAGAGGATCGGCTTGCGAGCCCCGGCGATCAGGGCCGCGGCCTCGGCCACCTTGCCGGCGTCGCCCTTGGTGCGGGGATTGTACTCGTGGCTGTGCTTGACCGCCTTGGGGCCGTGATAGGCGCCCTTGGAGAACTGCACGTCCTTGGGAATGTCGATGACCACCGGGCCGGGGCGCCCCGACGTCGCGATGTGGAAGGCCTCGTGCATGATGCGCGGCAGGTCCTCGACCGACTTCACCAGATAGTTCTGCTTGGTGATCGGCCGGGTGATGCCCACCGTGTCGCATTCCTGGAAGGCGTCGGTGCCGATCAGGTGGGTGGCGACCTGGCCGGTGATGACCACCATCGGGATGGAGTCCATCAGGGCGTCGACGATGCCGGTGACCGCATTGGTGGCGCCGGGGCCTGAGGTCACCAGGACCACGCCGCATTTGCCGGTGGACCGCGCATAGCCCTCGGCGGCGTGGGTCGCGCCCTGCTCGTGGCGGACCAGGACGTGCTGCAGGCGCTTTTCCTCAAACAGCGCGTCATAGATCGGCAAGACCGCCCCGCCCGGATAGCCGAACAGCACCTCGACGCCCTGGTCGATCAGGGCGCGCACGACGATCTCGGCGCCGGTCAGGGTTTCGGTGTCAGCTTCGATGGTGGTCTGGTGGGCGGTCATTTCGGGGGGCGCCTAGTGTGGGGCAATAAAAAAGGCCCTCTGGGGGCCCGATGCAAGCGACCTTGGACAGACTGACGTGATCGTCAGTCCGCGACAGGTCGCCGTACAAGTACAAGAATCTCGCGCACGAGCATTCTCCAGAAACCAAGGTCCTTGCTGATGCCATGCCCCCGTCAGGGCGTCAACCCGGGGGTCAGCGCAAGAAACTGCCTCCACTGGTCTTCAGGGTCCAAGGCGGTGATCCGTGGCCATTGCGCCATTTGCCCGCGCTGCCAGGTGGATTGGCGCTTGGCGTAGCGACGGGTCTCCTGCTGCGCGGCGGTGAGCGCCTGGGCCGGGGTGAGTTCCCCCTTGAGCTGGGCGGCCAGTTCGCGGACCCCCACCGCCTTCATGATCGGCAGGGCGGGGTCGAGGTCGCGCGCCATCAGCTCGGCCACCTCCTCCAGGGCGCCGGCCGCCAGCATCATCGCCATCCGCGCGTCACAGCGGTCGTACAGCCGCTTCCGGTCGGGCTCCAACGCGACCATTGAATAGCTGCCGGCGGGGAGGACTGGATCGGTGCGGCCCTGCCAGTCGGTGAGCGAGACGCCGCTGGCGGCGAACACCTCCCAGGCCCGCGCCAGCCGCTGCCGGTCGCCAGGACTGATCCGCGCGGCGGCGGCCGGATCGGCCTGCGCCAGCCTGCGGCGGAAGGCGACCTCGCCCAGGGCGTCATAGTCGGCGGCGACCTGGTCGCGCACCTCCGGCGGGGTCGGCGGGATCTTCGCCAGGCCGTGGGTCAGGGCGCGGAAATAGAGCCCGGTGCCGCCTACAACCACCACCGACCGCCCCCGACCGGTGATCTCCGTGATCTCCTGGGCCGCCGCCCGCGACCACGTCCCCACCGACCAGCCGTCGGCCCCGTCGACCGTGCCCACCAGGTGGTGCGGGACCCAGGCCTCCTCCTCGCGGGAGGGCCGGGCGGTCACCACGCGCAGGTCGCGATAGATCTGCAGGGCGTCGGCGCCGACGATCTCGGCCCCGATCTTCTGGGCCAGACGCAGGGCCAGGGCCGACTTGCCGCTTGCGGTGGGCCCGGCGATCAGCCAGATGCGGGGCTCCATGCAGCTCGCCCTTACCCTCGTCAGTCCCACGCCAGATGCGGCCCAGGCCGCCATCGGCCCGATCACCACAGCGCTCGCAGGCGCCCGCGCCCGCGTCAAGGAGCCCCGCGTCCTGGGCCCCGGCGCCTTCGACCTCGCCGTTGAGGCCGAGGCCATCGCCCCGGTCCGCATCGCCGTCGCCAACGCCCTTGAGGGCCTGCCCATCGACGCCTGTGTTCAGCACTGGAACGGCCGCCGCAAACGCCTGCTGATCGCCGACATGGACTCCACCATCATCGGCTGCGAGTGCATCGATGAACTGGCCGATTTCGCCGGCGTGAAGGACAAGGTCTCGGAGATCACCGAGCGCGCCATGCGCGGGGAACTGGACTTCGAATCCGCCCTGCGCGAGCGGGTGGCCATGCTGAAGGGCCTCTCCGTCGACGTCCTGCAGCGCTGCTACGACGAGCGGGTGAAGCTCAATCCCGGCGCCCGGACCCTGGTCCGCACCATGACCGCCAACGGCGCGGGCGCCTTCCTGGTCTCCGGCGGCTTCACCTTTTTCACCGCCCGGGTGGCGGAGGCCGCCGGCTTCCAGGCCAACCGCGCCAACACCCTGATCGAGGCCGCGGGCCTGCTCACCGGCGAGGTCGGCGCTCCCATCCTCGGCCGCGAGGCCAAGCTGGCGGCCCTGCGCGAGGAGACCGCCGCGGCGGGCTTCACGCCCACCGAGGCGCTGGCCGTCGGCGACGGGGCCAATGACCTGGCCATGATCGATGAGGCGGGCCTCGGCGTGGCCTACCGCGCCAAGCCCATCGTCGCCGCCGAGGCCGACGCCAAGGTGGACTTCGCCGACCTGACGGCCCTGCTCTACTTCCAGGGCTATACGGCGGCCGACTTCGTTACAGACTGACGCCATCCTTGATTGGGCGGGCCTGGGCGAACCGCGCTATGGCCAAGCCATGAGTTTGCCCCGCATCCCCAAGGCCGTCGTCTTCGACATGGACGGCCTGCTCTGCGACACCGAGGTCGTCTACCGCGACGCCATGTTCGCCACCGCGGCCGAGCACGGCCACGACATGCCGCTCTCGCTGTTCAAGTCCATGATCGGCCTGCCAGGCCCCATGAGCGATCGCCAGGTGCTCAACCACTTCGGCGAGGACTTCCCCATCGCCGCCTTCAACGCCCGAGTGATGGTCCACGTCGATGCGGCGTGCGAGGCCGGCATCGCCCTGAAGGCCGGTGTTGTCGAACTGCTCGACCTCCTCGACGCCCTGGACCTGCCCCGCGCCATCGCCACCTCCTCCAGCCACCGCGCCGTGGAGGCCCATCTGGGCAAGTCGGGGATCATCCCGCGCTTCCACGCGGTGGTGGCCCGCGGCGACTACGTCAACGGCAAGCCCAACCCCGACCCCTTCCTCAAGGCCGCCGAGCGCCTTGGCATCGCCCCGGAGTTCTGCCTGGCCCTGGAAGATAGCCACAACGGCGTCCGCGCCGGCTCGTCCGCCGGCATGATGACCATCATGGTTCCAGACCTGCTGGACGCCACCGAGGAGATGGACGGACTCTGCGTCCGCATCGCCCGCGACCTGCACGAGGTGCGGGGGCTGCTTGGTTTAAATCCTCCCCCAGGCGCGTAGCGCCGAGGTGGGGGAGGTGGACCGGCGCGTAGCGGCGGGACGGAGGGGGATCGCCGTAGGCGACAACATCGACCCCAAAACAAGAGTCAATGTCCCCCTCAGTCAGCTTTGCTGACAGCTCCCCCAGGAGGGGAGCATCTAGGCACGCCTACTTCGCGTTCGGGCCGCGCTCGAAGTACTTGAAGAAGGCGCTGTCGGGCGACAGCACCATCGTCGTGTCGCCCTGGCCGAGCGAGGCCTCGTAGGCCGACATCGAGCGATAGAAGGCCGCGAAGCTCGGATCGCGCCCGAAGCTCTGGGCGAAGATCCGGGTGCGTTGGGCGTCGCCCTCACCTCGGGTGGTCTCGGCCTCCTCGGTGGCGGTGGCCAGCGTAATGGCCACTTCCTTGTCGGCGCCGGCGATGATCTCGCGCTTCTTCTGTTCGCCCTCGGCCCGCTTCTGGGCGGCCTCCTGCTGACGGCTGGTCTGCATCCGGCGATAGACCGCCGCCTGGTTGGCGGCCGGCAGGTCGGCGCGCTTGATCCGCACGTCGATGATCTCGATCCCCAGGCGCGAAGAGGCGGCGCGCTTGGCGACGTCCACCTTGGTCTGAGCCATCAGGGCCCCGCGTCGGCCCGAGATGATGTCGCTGGAATTGGCCGAGCCGAGAATCTGGCGAAGCGAAGAGTTCAACAGCCGCTCAATGCGGTCGTTGGCCGTCCGTTCGTCACGCAGGGTCCGGTAGTACTGCAACGGGTTGGAGATGCGGTAGCGGACGAAGGCGTCCACCACCAGGCGCTCCTGGTCGGCGGCGATGACCTCTTCCTTGTCGGCCTCGAGCTTCAGGTTGCGCTTGTCCAGCTTGATGACGTTCTCGAGGAAGGGCGCCTTGATCTTCAGGCCCGGCGCGTTCTCGCCCGGCGCATTGATCACGCGGACGGGTTCGCCGAAGCGGACCACGATGGCCTGCTGGCGCTGCTCGACGATGAAGAGAGTGTTGAACAGGACGATCAGGACGCCAAACGCGATGACGCCCCAGGTGGTGAGGCTACGGTTCATCGCGGGGCTCCCGGGCTGGGCGTGACGGTCGCGCCGCCCTCGGCTTGAGGTTCGATACGGGCGGCTGGCGTCCTGGCGCGGAAGACATCCGGCGGCAGGATGATGGGGGCGCTGGCGCCCTTGCCATCGATAACCACCTTGTTGGACCGCGACAGCACCCGCTGCATGGTCTCGATGTAGAGGCGGTCGCGGGTCACGCCCGGCGCACGCTTGTACTCGGTCAGAATCTGGCTGAAGCGTGAGGCCTCACCGATGGCTTCCCGAACCGATTGCTCGCGATAGCCCTGGGCGGACTGGGTCAGCTTGGCTGCGTCACCCTTGGCTTCGTTGATCACGCGGTTGCGGTAGGAGTTGGCCTGGTTCACGGCGCTTTCGGCGTCCTGGCCGGCGTTGGCCACTTCACGGAAGGCGGCGACGACTTCCTGCGGCGGGTTGGCGCTGCGAATCTGCACCTCGACGATGCTGACGCCGGCGCCCCAACCGTCCAGGGTCTTCTGCATGAGCTCGGCGGACTGGATCTGCACCGCGCCCCGGCCGCGCGTCAGGATGGCTTCCAGGCTGGTTTTGCCGACGATCTCGCGCATGGCGCTCTCAGCCACAGCTTTGACGGCGTCTTCCTGGTCGCGGACCGTGAAGACGTACTTGGACGCGTCGGCCACGCGCCAGGTGACACTGAAGTCCAGGTTCACGATGTTCTCGTCGCCGGTCAGCATCAGGCTTTCTTCCGGCACGTCGACGCCGGCGGCGCCCCCGACATCAATCCGGTTCAGGCTGGTGACAGCCACCTTCTCGACCTGCTCGATGGGCGCGGGCAGGTGATAGCGCAGGCCCGGCGATTCAGAGCGTGAATAGGCGCCGAAGGTGGTGACCACCGCCTGCTCGTTGGGCTGGACGATGTAGAGGCCCGAGAGCGCCCAAAGCGCGAAGCCAGCGCCCGCCGCGGCGGCGATCGCGCCAGGTCGGATACGGTCGCCAGGTCCACCGCCGCCGCCGAACAGGCCGCGCAATTGCGCCAGCAGCCGGTCCAGGATCGCGGAGATGTCGGGGCCGCCAGGGCCGCCGCTGCCGGGTCCGCCGGGACGGCGAGGACCGCCGCGTTGCGGGCCGGTGCTCTTGGGGGGCTGCTTGTCGCCGCCCTCACCAGAAGGAGGAGTCCCCCAGGGGCCGGGGTTGGCATTGTCGTTCCAGGGCATATTCGCGTCGTCTGCTTCTTTGTCTCGGCGCGGCAGCGAAGGGCTGCCTGTCGTCGGGCTTGTAAACCGGCGCTGTCAGCCGGATATGAGGCGCGCAAGCCCGCAAAGCAAGACACACGGGTGTCATGAACGCCGAAACCGCCCCCGAACGCGCTGTTATCCTGGCCGCCCTCGACAGGGTCCTGGACCCCAAGACCGGCAAGGGGCTGGTCTCGGCCCGGCTGGTTCACGGCCTGTCCCTGGCGCCCGGCCGCGCCGGTTTCGTGCTGGAGGTGGCGGCCAGGGATATCCCGCTCTATGAGCCGACCCGGGCCGAGGCCGAGCGCGCCCTCATGCACGTCGACGGCGTCGCCGAGGCCAGGGTGATGTTGACCGTCGAGGCGGATCAGCCGCCGCCGCCACCACCCGGTGTGACCCGCGTGGTCAAGGGCGCCCGCGTGACGCAAGACCCCACCGCCGCCCCCAAGCCGCCGGTTGACGCTCAGCGTCCCGATCACGTCCGCCGCGTCATCGCCGTCGCCAGCGGCAAGGGCGGGGTGGGCAAGTCCACCATCTCGGTGAACCTGGCGGCCGCCTTCGCCGCCATGGGCCTGCGCGTCGGCCTGCTGGACGCCGACATCTATGGTCCGTCGGCCCCGCGCATGCTGGGCGTCGACGGCGACCCGGGCTTTGGCCCTGACAAGAAGCTGATCCCGCTGGAAGCCTGGGGGATGAAGGTGATGTCCATCGGCTTCCTGGTGGACGAGGCCGCGCCGATGATCTGGCGCGGGCCCATGGCCTCGTCGGCCGTGCGCCAGATGGCCAACGATGTGGCCTGGGGCACGGAGGCCGAGCCCCTCGACATTCTCGTCGTCGACATGCCGCCGGGCACCGGGGACATCCAGCTGACCCTGGTTCAGAAGATCAAGCTGGACGGGGTGGTCATCGTCTCGACGCCGCAGGAGATCGCCCTGATCGACGCGCGCCGGGCCGTGGCCATGTTCCAGAAGACCGACACCCCGATCCTGGGGTTCGTGGAGAACATGTCCTACTTCCCCGATCCGGCCACCGGCGCCCGCATCCCGATCTTCGGCGAGGGCGGCGGCAAGGCGGAGGCTGCGAAACTGGGCCTGCCGCTTTTGGGGGAGATCCCGTTGGATCAGGCCCTGCGCCAAGCCTGCGACGACGGCAGGCCGGTGACCGCGGCGGCTCCTGCGAGCCCCGCGGCCAACGTCTTCAATCAGATCGCCAAGGCGCTGCTCTAACTCCATGACGATAGAGCGCGTCGGACGGGTTGACCGGCCTCCACTTGACCCTGACGCGCTCTAGCGGTCCTACGCCTTGGTGTCGGGCAGGTTGATGCCTGAGGTGGTGGCCAGAACATCGGCCTCGGCGGCGAGCGCGTCACGGATGTCGAGCTGCCGGCGAACCTCGCCGTGGCGGTTGGCGTCCAGCTTCCAGCCGATGAAGGAGGCCCCTCCGAAGAACACCAGGATGATGGGCGCGAAGACGTAGCAGAGCTCCAGGCCGCGGATGGCCTCAGGGGTGTTCACGGCGCCCTCGGCGGCGTTGTAGCCCACCATGCCGAGCACGGTGAAGCTGACGCCGACGGTGATCGCCGAGCCGATTTTCTGGGTGGTGGTGACCAAGGCATAGAGCAGGCCGGCTCGCTCCTCGCCGGTCTCCAGCCTCACCTCGTCGGCCACGTCGGCGACCATGGCGCGCACGATCAGCACGAAGGCCGAGGAGACGAAGCCCACGGCGAACATGGCCGGGATGGCCAGGGCCATGGTGGCGGGCGGAATGATCATCAGCATCGACTGGGTGATGGCGTAGCAGACCGAGGTCAGCATCAGGGTCCGGTGCTTGCCCATCCTTTGCGCCAGCCAGCTCCAGAACATCGCGCCGGCCAGGCCCGCGGCGATGTAGAAGATCAGCAGGAACGAGGTCTGGGCCGTCGTGTAGCCCCGGGCGTCGTGGAAGAAGAACAGGTAGAGCGCCGCAGTGGTGCCGGGACCGAGCGCCATCACGAAGTCGGCGAAGATCAGCCGGACCATCTCGGGACGGGAGATCAGCTTCCAATAGTCGGAGAAGCTCGCGTGCACGCCCGAGGTCTTGGGGGCGACACGCTCGGGGCTGATCCAGACGCAAAGCAGCACGGTGATCGGCAGCAGCGCGATACAGAACCAGCCCATCGCGTGGACGCTCTCGGCGAAGCTCCCCTTCACCGACAGTTGCACCACCAGGATCAGGACGGCGCCGAGGACACCCACGGCGCTGATCACGCCATACACGCGCGATCGGTCGTTATAGTCGGTGGCGAGCGCCGCGCCCCAGGCCGCCTGGGCCAGGGTGACGATGGAGATCCCCAGATACAGCACCAGCAGCCAGCCGATGACGTAGCCCTCGCTGACCCCCGTATCGGCCATGAACAGCATGTAGACCGCCGCCATCACCAGCGGCGCCCCGACGACCAGCCAGGGACGATAGCGGCCCCAACGCGACTTGGTCCGGTCCATGGCCATGCCCAGCAGGGGGTCCACGGCCAGGTCGATCAGACGCACGATGGTGATCGCCGCGCCCACCGCGACCATGGAGAGGCCCAGGTGCCCGGCGAAGAAACGGGGCAGGAAGACCGCCATCACCAGCCCGATGGCGGCGACAGGCAGAGCCGTCGAGGCGAATGAGAGGGTGACCGGCAGCGATAGCCGCGGGCTTGGGGGCGAAACCGCCATGAAGGACCTCCTAATGGTGTGGCGCTGAAACGCGCCTGTTTTGAAAATTCAGAGTGCGCCTGGAGGGCGCGGAAAAGATCTCAAGTCCTGGGTTCGACCACCACGTTGCCGGGCTCGGCCGCCACGCTCTCGATGATCGCGGCCTCGTCATAGAGGGCGTCGCGTTCCTCAAGCTTGCGCCGGACCTCGGCGTGATTCTTGGCGTCCAGCTTGTAGCCGATGAAGCACGCGCCCCCCAGCATGACGAAGACGATGGGGCCGATCAGATAGGCCAGCTCCAGATTGTGGATCGCCTCGGCGGTGTTGGCGGCGCCCTCCTTGGCGTTGTAGCCGACGCGGGCCAGGACGGTGAACGTCAGGAAGATCGAGAACGCCCCGGCCACCTTTCCGGTCAGGACGGTCAGGGCGTAGATCAGGCCGATCCGCTCCTTGCCGCCGTCCAGCCGCACTTCGTCGCCGATGTCGGCGGTGATCGCCCGGGTCATGACCCCGAAGCCCGCGGCCAGGAAGCCGGCCATGAACATCGCCGGCAGGGCCAGCATCATGCTGCCCTTGGGCAGGAAGCCCACCAGCATCAGCATCAGCGAATAGCCGGTGGTGGCGACCATCACGGCCCGGTGTTTGCTGATCTTGTTCGCCAGCCAGCTGATCGCCGGGGCGCCCGCGAAGCCCGCCAGGATGTAGACCAGCAACAGGATATTGGCCTGCGAGGTGGAGAAGCCCCGGGCGTCCTTGAAATAGAACAGGTAGAGCGCGGCCATCCAGCCCGGACCCAGCGACAGGCACAGGTCGGCCAGCAGGATGCGGATCATGTTGGGCCGCGAAATCAGCGCCCAGTAGTCGTGCAGGTTGAAGTGCTTGGCGCCCACGTCGACGGTGATCTTCTCCGGCGTGCGCCACACCACCAGGGCGACGGCCACCGGGGTCAGGGCGATGATGAACCAGCCCATGGCCTGGACGCCCTGGGCGTCGCTCAGACCCTGCTGTTCCAGCAGGATGGGGATCACCAGCACCAGGACCGCGCCCAGCACCCCCACCGCGGTCATCACCGCGAAGATGCGCGAACGCTCATGATAGTTGGTGGCCAGCGTCGCGGCCCACGCCGAGTGCGAGAGGCCCAGGATCGAGGTGCCCAGGTACATGACCAGCAGCCAGCCCCCGAGATAGAGCTGACCTGAACCCTCGGGCGCCTGGAACAGCATGATCAGGGCGATCATCAGGATCGGCGCGCCGATCACCGTCCAGATCCGATAGCGGCCCCAGCGTGTCCGCGTGCGGTCCATGATCATGCCCAGGGCCGGGTCGAGGGGAATGTCGATGGCGCGGACCAGGGCGAAGACGGCGCCCACCACCGCCAGCTCGACGCCGATGTGGCTGGCGAAGTAGCGGGGAAGATAGACCGATATGGCGATGGCCAGGGCCGAGAGCGGCAGGCTGGTTCCGGCGAAGGCCAGTATGGTCCCGAGCGACAGGCGTCCCGACGGGATCGCCGTGGTGGCTTTGGTCAAGTCTCGCATCCTCCGCGCACACCCAGCACACACGGTCGGAGGCTTGAGTCAGTGGCTTAGGTTACGCGCGATCACCTTGGCGGAAGCAAGCGGTTTCGCAGGCCCGGACGCGACAGAATCGCCCCGGGCCGCGTGGTCGGTGTCAGCGGGCTCCGGGGGGCGTGGGGATGGAGGCCTCGCCCGTCACGCTTTCGACGATCGGCGCCTCGTCATAGAGCGCGTCCCGGGCGTCCAGCTCGCGCCGGATTTCGCCGTGACGCTCGGCCCCCAGCTTGTAGCCGATCATACAGGCGCCCCCCAGCATCACGAACACCACCGGCCCGATCAGGTAGGCCAGTTCCAGATTGTGGATCGCCTCCGGAGTGTTCTTCGCCCCGTCGGCGGCGAGGTATCCCACCTTGGAGAGCACCCAGAAGGTCAGGCCGATGGAGAAGGCCCCGGCGATCTTCGTCGTCATGACGGTGATGGCGTAGAGCAGGCCAGAGCGCTCCTTGCCCTGTTCCAGGCGCACCTCGTCGGCGACGTCGGCGGTCATCGCCCGGGTCAGCACGTTGAAGCCCGCAGCCATGAAGCCGGCCATGAACATCGGGATCGCCCCGATCAGCATGTTGCCCTTGGGAATGGCCATCAGCGAGATCAGCACCAGGGAATAGACGGTGGTCGCCACCATCACCGCGCGGTGCTTGGAGATCTTGGTGGCCAGCCGGCCCATCAAGGGCGCGCCGGCGAAGCCCGCCAGGATGTAGATCGCCAGCAGGATGCTGGCCTGGCCGGTAGTGAACCCGCGGCTGTCGGTGAAGAAGAACAGGTAGAGCGCGCTCATCCAGCCCGGGCCGAGGGACAGGCAGAGGTCGGCCAGCAGGATCCGCAGGAAGGAGGGGCGGGTGATCAGGGCGCCGTAGTCGCGCAGGCGGAAGGCGTGGCCCGGGACTTCCGGCGCGATCTTCTCGGGCGTGCGCCAGACCACCAGGGCCGCGGCGATCGGGGTCAGGACGAAGATGAACCAGCCCATGGTGGCGATATTGCCGGCGTCCGAGGCGCCGCGCGCCTCGTTGATGATCGGGATGGCCAGGATCGAGGCCGCCCCCAGCACGCCGATGCCGGTCATGATTCCGAACAGTCGCGAGCGGTCATCATAGTGGGGGGCCAGCGTCGCGGCCCAGGCGGCGTGCGACAGGGCCAGGATCGAATTGCCCAGGTACATGACCAGCAGGCAGACAATCAGATAGGTCCGTCCCACGCCCTCGGGGGGCATGAACAGGAAGTAGATCCCGGCCATCAGCACCGGCCCGCCCAGGATCGTCCAGAGCCGGTAGCGGCCCCAGCGCGTGCGGGTCTTGTCCATGGTCCAGCCCAACAGGCCGTCCACGGGGATGTCGATCATGCGCACGATGAAGAAGGCCGCCCCCACCAGGGCCAGGTCGATGCCCAGATGGCTCGCATAGTGGCGCGGCAGATAGACCGAGATTGCGATGGCGACCGCCGAGATCGGCAGGCTGGTGGCCGCGAAGGCCAGGGCCGTGGACAGCGGAAGCCGTCGGGCTCGCACCGCCGAAGAGTCGCTCATGAAGATCCCTGCTCCAGATAGGTCACGCCTCTCGCGGGCGGTGTTGCGCTTCAGGTTTCGCTCGATAGTCGGGGGGCGGGCAAGTGAATTCAGCGCAACAAAAAAGGGCGGCCCTCGCGGCGCCGCCCCTTCTGTCGAACCGATGAGGCGTGAGCCTAGCCGCCCTGCATCTTGCGGAAGAACTTCCCGCTCTGCTCGCCGCCGTTCAGATAGGCCTGCTGGCCCGCCGGATCGGAGATCTTGGACCAGTTGTCGCGGACCTCTTCCACCGACAGGCCGCCCTCGCCGAGGTACACACCCTCGGTCTCATAGAGACGGGTCAGGGCGAAGGCGCCGGCGCCGGCGGTCAGGATCGCGCCGGTAGGGGCTTCCTCGGAGGCCAGATAGACGACGCCGGGGGTCACGTATTCCGGCTTCAGCTTTTCCAGGATGGCGGGGGGCATCAGGTTCTCGGTCATGCGCGTGGCGGCGACCGGGCTGATGGCGTTGATGTGGATGTTGTTCTTCTGGCCCTCCAGGCGGATCGTGTTCATGAACCCGATGATGCCCAGCTTGGCGGCGCCGTAGTTGGACTGGCCGAAGTTGCCGTACATGCCCGACGACGAGGTGGTCACCACGATGCGGCCGTAGTTCTGCTCGCGCATGATTTCCCAGACGGCCTTGGTCGGCTTGACCGTGCCCATCAGGTGGACGTTCAGCACCAGCTCGAAGTCTTCCATCGTCATCTTGGCGAAGCTCTTGTCGCGCAGGATGCCGGCGTTGGCGATCAGCACGTCGATGCGGCCCCATTGGTCCATGGTCTGCTTGACCATGTGGGCGACGCCGGCGTCGTCGGTGACCGAGGAGCCGTTGGAGATGGCTTCACCGCCCAGGGCCTTGATCTCTTCGACCACGGCGTCGGCCGCCGAGGACGAGCCGCCCGAACCGTCCATCGAGCCGCCCAGGTCGTTGACCACAACCTTGGCCCCGCGACGCGCCAGTTCCAGAGCGTGCTGCTTGCCCAGGCCGCCGCCCGCGCCGGTGACGATCGCAACTTTGCCGTCGAAGCGGATGTCCGCCATGGAAGTCTCTCCATAAAGAGGGTCAGAATTTCGCGCGGTTTGTGCGGCGCGGGAGAAGGCAGGTCAAGCACTCGCCATGTTCGCCGCGCTGCCTTAATCTCAGTCCATGGCCACCTCGACCCGTACATCCAGGATCATCCGGGCCGCCCCGGAGGCGCTCTACGACGCCTGGATGGACCCGGACATCCTCGTCCAGTGGTTGCCCCCCGCCGAGATGACCGGCCAGCTCCATGCCTTCGAGGGCCGGGTCGGCGGCGGCTACGACATGTCGCTGTTCTACCCGGAGACCGAACAGGCCCATCCCGGCAAGACGTCCGACAAGGAGGATCGCGTCCACGTCCGCTTCCTCGAACTCACCCCGCCGCGCCGCATCCTCCAGGCGGTGACCTTCGACACGCAGGACCCGAGCCTCAAGGGAGAGATGACGATGGAGATCTCCTTTGAGCCCACCTCCGGCGGGACCGACGTCACAATTCTGGCCGCCAACATCCCGCCCGGCATCCGTCCGGCGGACAACGACGAGGGTTCCCGCCTGTCCTTGGAGCAGCTCGCGCAGCGGTTCGAATAGGCCGCGCTTCGACGCTAGTTCCTGCGCCGCAGCACGAAGACTCCCCAGCCCAGGTAGCGGCGGCCGAACGTCAGGTGTGATCGCCGGCCCTTGTCGAGGAAGTCGCGCATGCCCGGCGCCTCCGGGTCGCCGGGATGGTCGCGCAGCCACTGGTCGACGGTCCGCCACTGGCCGGAGACGTAGCGGTCCCAACTGTCGCCGTCGGCCAGCACCATCTCCACCAGCTCCATCCCCGCGGCCTCGAACCGGTCGAGCGTGCCGGCCAGGGTGGCGGCTTGGGTCAAGCCCACGCCCACCGCCTCCGCCACCTGCGCGGATGGCGTCTCGATCCAGTAGACCTCGCCGATCAGCATCAGGCCGCTGGGCTTCAAGGCCGGTGCGATCAAGGCGATGGTCCCCTCGGTTCCGCCGCCGATCCAGGTCGCGCCGACGCAGGAGACGACGTCATAGGCGCCGGGCTCCACCGCGAGTTCCGGCCCGAACAGGTCGCGCGCGTCGCCTCGATGGAAGCCCACCTGGTCCGTCACGCCGAGTTCCGCCGCGCGCAGGACGGCGGCCTCCAGGAACACGTGACTGATGTCGATCCCCATTCCGAGGGTCTGATAGGCCGCGCTCCAACGCGACAGCATTTCGCCCTTGCCGCAACACAGGTCCAGGTGCCGGTCTCCCGGCGCCAGGCGGCAGATCCGTCCCAACAGGTCCAGCTTCTCATCGGTCAGCGGATTGAGAATCCGATGCCCGGCTTCGGCGATCTCGTGCTGGCGCAGGCTCATCGGCGTCCTCCCAAACGACGCTGTCATCCTGGGTCGCGGACCCGCCGACGCAAAGGACTTTCAGGCGTCCTAGGCTCGACGTCCTCAGGCCGGGTGTGGGGGCATCGGCGGGCCGTGAGGTGAATCCACCCTGGACGTGCGCGGCCGAAACGCCAGGATGCTTAACGGTTCCTTGGCGTGCTCACCCCAGAGTTGGCGCCAGTTGTTGAGTACCGGGAATTCGGCATGACCAAGAGCGCCAGCCACAGCCGACACGTCTACACGGCCGTGATCCTTTGCCTCTGCTACGTGATCAACCTGTGGCTGACCAATGTGCTGCGCCAGCAGGCCGGCGGCATCGACACG
>NZ_JBBKVV010000200.1:0-15021 GCF_037968635.1 Phenylobacterium sp. | reverse complement strand
GGCAGGCCACCTTGCGGATCCGGGCCGGTTGGCCGCTGCGGGTCATCGTCAACAAAGACATGATCCTGGCCCCCTACCCCTAAGCGAGGCGCCATGACCGCCACCACAGAGAAGCTGGGGCTGTTCCTGCCCCAGGGTCTGCACGAGCAGATGGTCGAGGCCGCCGCCGAGCGGCTGAGCGGGCGCAAGACCCCGCGAGGCGGCGTGCGGCTGGTCTACGAGCAGGCGTTCAACGACCTGTTGGAAGCCTTGGACGCCGGCCAGCTCGTCGCCTTTCCCGCCGTGCGCGGGGCCAAGCATCGGATCTCGGTGCGGGTCTGCGGCCTGCTCTGCGCCCGCATCCGCGGCCGCCTCGATCACCTCAACCTGAAGCTCACCGACTTCGCCAGCACGGCGATCGCCGGTTTCCTCCATCCCCCAGAAGGAGCCTGACGTGGCCCGTGAAACCAAGACGACCCTCGCCCTGCCGAAGATCGACCTCGAGGAGAAGGCGCTCGACGTGCGTCTGCGCCTGAAGGGCAAGGCCGCCGTCGATCTGGCGGACTATCTCCGCGCCTACGTCGAGACAAACGGCCAGCCGGTCGAACTCGACCAACTCGTCCCGCATATGCTCGCGACCTTCATTGATGCGGATCGCGGCTTCCAGACCTGGCGGAAGAGCGCCGTCGGCAAGACGCTTTCCGGCGCCTAACTATCCCGGCGCGCAATGATCCGCAGTTCGACACGAGGTCGTGCCGAGCCGGCGCACCTTACGAGATGTCCGCGTTCCGCGTGGGGGCTAGCGGGGGAAATCGACCCGTAGCTGGCACTGGAAAGGTCTGCTGCTGGCGCGTACTATCCTCCGCGGGAGCTTCCAATCCCGCATGAATCCCCTCATCGTCTAACTATGGTCGAGGATGTCCACCGGGCGCTTGGAGGCGTGAAGATCTCGGTCGCGAACGCGCGCTGGCCCGAGCTCTTCAACGTGGAGCGCGCATCCCTTCGAAGTCTCGAGCCGAGCCCGTTTCTTGACATCGAGCATTTCGGAAGCACGGCTGTGCCTGGGCTCGCTGCCAAACCCGTTATCGACATCATGGCCTCTGTCGCGGGCACGGACGCGCTGGACCGCGCGGAGCCTGCGTTGGCCGCGCTGGGCTATCACAGGCTGGAGGTCGGTTTTCGGAAGCGCAGATTCTACCGGAAAGCCGAGGAACGTTCAGACGAGGCTGTGAACCTGCATGTCATCCCCTGCGAGAGGTGGGCAAACAAGAACGAACGCCTGTTCCGTGATTGGCTCATTGAGCGTCCCGAGGTGGCGAGCGCTTACCGGGCGCTGAAGGAGGAGCTGGCTGCGCGATTTCCTGTGGACCCGACCGCTTACACGACGGGAAAGACGGAGTTCATCAGGCAAACGGTGAACCAAGCGCGGCGGCATCTAGGCCTGCCGGCCGAGACAAACTGGGACGAGTAAGGCCTACGTTCCACCCTTGGCGGACGTCGGGAAGGTCTGGTTGGGTGCGAGCTTGGGAACGGCTGTTTGTGGCGACCACGCTAAGGCCCGCTCACGACCGTGAGCGGACGCTCCAGTGGCTGGTCGGCATGCCAGGAACTTGGCCTTGAGAATTGAGACCCCACCTAAAGGTGCGCTTCAAGGGCGAGCGATTTGATCTGGTTCCTTATCGGCTTGGCCTTCGTGGTACTTTGCGCACCGCTCGGTATTGTGGCCGTGCGCCATGCCAAACGCCGGCGTGGCGGCGCAATTTTTCTAACGGGGTTGCTCCTGATGTTCGGTATGAACATGCAGATCACGCCTCCGCCTCCGCCTCAAACTGAGCAAGTCCAGCGTCAGGCTGGAGACGATGAGCCGAAGGATTGATTGGCACCAACGTCGCGTTCGACAAACGGGCGGAGACGTCGCCTGACGTCTCACCGCTCGTGGGCTAAAGCGTCGATGCGCACCAGGCCCACGACGTCCCCGACAGCGGCGATCACCACCTTGGGCTGGTCGAACTGGATGTAATGCGAGGCGTCGGCCACGACCTGGTGACGGCTGCGAGTTGACCACGCCGCCTCGTCGTCCTGCATAGCGCGCCATTCGGCGTCGAGCCGGCGCCCCTGATCAGGGCTGAGCTTCATCGCCTTGAGCGCTGCGGGCGGCGCCGTCGCCGTCCGGGTGAGCACCACCAGGGGCCGGTCGCCGAGCCGCCGGTACTGGCCGGCGACGGTCAAGGTCTCGTTCAGTCCGTTGCTTTCCCGCACCGTTGCGCGAATCGACTGGGGCTGCCACGCGGCCGCGACGAGGGCCGTCTGCGGCGGGGCGTGGTCCGGCGCGATGGTTCCCTTCGGCGCGAACAGGCGCACCGCGCCGCTCCAAGCGAGGCTGTCGGCGGCCCTGATTAGACCAGCGCCCTGATCCAGGTCCCTGCCGATCGCGTTGCGCAGCCGCGCCACCTGATCGGGGTGGGAGGCGTCCACGAACACCAGGCCCGCGACATCGCCTCCGTAGAGGCCGGTGTAGGTGAGCACGTATGGACCCCCGAGCGAGTGGCCGACCATCACGAAGGGCGGCTTTTCGCCGGCCGCGGCGAGCGCCTTGTGGAGGTCGTTAACCTCGCGCCGGACGTCGAATGGCCCGTTGGCGTGATCGCTCCACATGATCCCGGCGCGGCTGTAAGCGCAGGCCCGGGTGCTCTCGGCGACCTTGCCATGCACCCGCGCCCAACTCAGCGAGCCCAGGGTGTCAAGGCCAGACTCGAAGATCACCACCGGGGATCCGGTCCCCCGGCAATCCAGCTGAAGGCGGCGGCCACCTCCGACGTCCACCAACCGGCCCGGCGCCGGGAAGGACCTGGCCGCGGCGGCCCGGGAGAGACCCTCGAAGCCTGCCCCTGCCAATACGGTCAGCGCGACAACGGCGACGACGCCCAGGCCGATTCGTTTCAGCCATTTTTTCATCAGAACCCCCAGGCCTCTCGCGCAGAGGCCAACCCATCCCAGACGACAGGACAGGGCGATGTTCGGCCCCTGATGCCTCGGCGTCAAACCGCGCGGTCTGGCTGATGAACGTCCGCAATCCGTGGTGGGCTCAACCGGTGACCGCAACACGCTAACTTTCCTTGGGAGATGGAGCGTGGGCGATGAAGCAGCGAAAGAGGATCTACTACTCGGCGGCCCAGCGGGCTGAGATCTGGGATCGCTGGAAGGCCGGCGAGTCTATGAGTTCGATCGGACGGCTGTTCGACCGGGAGTCGTCGTCGGTATTTTCGGTGCTGTCGCCGACGGGCGGCATCCGTCCGCCAGATCGGAAGCGGGCGGATCGGGCGCTTAGTTTGGGCGAGCGCGAGGAGATATCCCGAGGGCTCAGCACCCGCTGCTCGCTACGTGGGATCGCCCGGACGCTGGGACGGTCGCCCTCGACGATCAGCCGCGAGGTTCTGCGCAACGGCGGGTCGGAACGGTATCGCGCGACAGGCTCCGATCAGGCGGCTTGGGATCGGGCCTTGCGTCCCAAGCGGTGCAAGCTGGCTTGCCGACCTGCCCTGGCGCGGACAGTATCGGCCAAGCTGCGGCGGAACTGGTCGCCCGAGCAGATCGCCGGCTGGCTCAAGCTCACCTGGCCCGGGGAGCCGCACAACCAGGTGTCGCACGAAACCATCTATCGCAGCCTGTTCATCCAGACCCGAGGGGTGCTGAAGAAGGAACTTCTGGATCACCTCAGAGCTCGGCGGACCATCCGTCGCTCGCGGCACGCCACGCTCAAGCGGAACGGCCTGGGCCAGATCAAGGACGCAGTCTCTATCAGCGAGAGGCCCGCCTGCGTCGAGGATCGCGCCGTGCCCGGTCACTGGGAAGGCGACCTCGTCGGTGGCTCCAGGAACAGCTACGTCGCCACATTGGTCGAGCGCCACTCGCGCTATGTCATGCTGGTCAAGGTCGCCAACAAGGACACCGAAAGCGTCGTCACGGCCCTGATCAAACAGTCGAAGAAGCTGCCCGGCGAACTCTATCAGTCCCTGACATGGGATCGGGGCAAGGAACTCGCCGACCACAAACGCCTGGCTGTGGCCTCCGACGTCGCGGTCTACTTCTGCGATCCCCGCTCACCGTGGCAGCGCGGCTCCAACGAAAACACCAACCGCCTTCTGCGCCAGTACCTGCCCCACGGGACCGACTTGTCTGTGCACAGCCAAGCCCAGCTCAGCGCCATCGCCCGCCAGCTCAACGAACGGCCCAGAAAGACCTTGCTCTATCGAACACCAGCAGAGACACTCGCCGAGTGTGTTGCCGTCACCGGTTGAGCCCACCACCCAACTCGCCCGTTCCGAATGTCTGCTTCCCGGAACCGGATGCCAACATCCGCTTGTTGGCCCGGATTCTAACGGGGAGAATCGACCCTCTGCGGACCCTAAGGTGGCCCGCTTCCGGGTATGAGGGCTGCGCGCCGGTGTCACGTCTGCCTTCACACCCGCCCGTGGTGCGGCCTAACCCCGTCCGCATCCTCGGGAGAAGATCAGTTATCTCGATACTCGGTCTGTTAAACCGCCTAAATGTCCCTGTGCCTACCGCTGTGTCGGCAAGGTCATGAGGAGCGAATGCCGTGAAGATTTCGAATTTAGCGCCTGCGATCTTCGGCCTAATTGTCATGTGCTACAGTGCTGAGGCGCAGGCGCATCCCTGCAGCGGGATCAAGTCGGCCCACTGTTCATGCACGGCCACTTTGGGACTTGGCGGAGCCTTACTAGCCAGCCGGACCAATCACGGGGCCTGCTACAACCAGCAAACCAACGTGCTGCCCACCAGCAATTGCGCGTCGTATTGCTCAACACAGCTGGGCTATCTGCAGAGCGCTGCGGACTCCGCCCTGGCCGCGGCTAAAATATGTGGCTCGCAGACTATCGTCATGAAATTCTCGGCCGGCACGAACCTGCCGACGCCCTGGAACTCGCAAGCCCGTTTCGGCTGCGTCACCAGCACCGGCTCGTCGGGCGGAACGGGAGCTGGAACGGGGACCGGCCCCAACGTCGGAAGCCACAGCGAGCCCGTCCGGGCTAGGGGGGCGCCTGTCCAGGGCGACAAATAACGGCCAGCATTACTCCCGCCGCCTCTCCGCAAACGCGTGGCCAAGCGTGGCTTTGTTGCATGGACCGAGCTTTGCCCCAAAGAACGATCTTTGGCCGCCGCATGCCGGAGGGCCAGACCGGTGCAACTGGTCCGGATATGCGCTGTTCGGGCCGACGCTAAGGGCCGCTCACCACATTCATTTCGTGAGAGCGACTTCTCTACCGGCGTGGGTGGCCTTCTCGGGGAAGCTGCCGACCATCTGCATCATCATCCGTCCAGCATGCCCGACATGCGGCCTGAGTGGTCCGCTGTCGACGTCAGCCCAACAGGCTGGCGATAGAGGATCCGGGCCCGAGCGTGGTCCACGGGTCCGTCTGTTGGCGTTTCGAGGAAGTAAGCGAGTTGCCATTCCTGCGTTTGCAGCGCCTGCCGGCTCGTTGGCCTGTCCCACGGCGGGTAGACGCGCATGGCGCGCTTGCCACCCTTGCCCTCCCGGGCAACGACATCGCGTTCGCATAGGACGGCTTTGGGAAAGACGAATTGGCCCAAACGCACGTCCTTTCGGCAGCTGACCACGAACAGGTCGATCGGGTCGGACGCATCGAAGGGTTGGATCGGACCTGTTCCAATTCGCTTCCATAAGGTCACGAACTGTCCGACTTTTGTCGGCGTGATCTTGGCGACCCGGAACCGCACGGCAAGACCGGCCAGTTCGAGCACGCATGCGCCGTATTCCGCACTCTCCCGCTCGATCTCCGGTTCGGAGCATTCGAGCGAATTGGGCGCGTAGACAAGATCCAGCGCGACCCGCAGGTCCGGATGAGCCGTCGAATCAGAACAACTCAAGCCCATGACATGTCCTGCCACCCTCGTGCGGCTCCTCGCCCTTTGCCAACAGGTCCTAGGCCGTTCACGCCACCGGCGCTACCGGACGTCATCGCCACATCCCGCGACCAGCTTCATGGAATTGTGAACGCCTAGACGCTGGCTAAAGCGATCGTGGGCGCGATCCACGAGCCTTTCATCGTCCTTGATGCCCAGTTTCGAGTGTTAGCCGCCAGCCGCTCGTTCTACGCGACGCTCGAGGTCGATCTTGAGCACGCGATCGGCAGCCTTCTCTACGGGCGGGGCGATGGCCAACCCGCCCGTCTCTCCGAGCGTGCGTTGAGTCCCACATAATGCCCGCCGGACCGCGGCCCGGGTCTACGCCGGAATCTCGGCTCGATCTCGCGGCGGGTTGCTCACCTCTGCGCGTCGGTACACTTAGAGAGAATCGACTCGACCCCGGGGACGCCCAACTGGGCGTGGTCGTCAACCGGCCGAGACGGCCCTTTTTGGCCGATATCGCCCGCTTGGCGGGCTTCGCCTCAAGCCAGACTCACCCAACGCTCCACCTTGCCGATTCGCGGGTGGATTCGTCTGCGGTCGGCGCAATTCGAGAGGAATTTCGCCTTGACCTAGACGAGACCCCAAAACGGCGAAAGCCCCCAGTTGGAGCTGGAGGCCTTCGGAAATCGCAGGATGCCGTGTGGTAGCGGCTGATTTGGTCCGGTCACCCTAGGGGGCGCTTTTCGCGTCGTCAAGGCCGGAAACGGAGACTTGCGTCTCCAACGCCTGCCGGTTTCGGGCCGTCGAAACGGCCTCGTCCCAACCTAGAGGGACACCATGCAAACCGCGCATTCCGTGGAATGGCGGCCCGGCTTCGCCAAGCGCGCGGACAACTTCGAAGACGTCTGCGCGAAGGCCGAGGCCTGGCGCTGGCGACCAGGCGAATGTATCGCCCGCGTCGCTGCCGCCGTGCTGAAGGGCACGCCGATGCTGACGACGCAGCAGCGTATGACGCTGCTGCTCTATGTCGAACACCTGAACGACGACCGCCTGGAGCAGGACATCGCCTGCGTCTGGCCGTCCACGGGCCTGATCGCCGAATATCTCGGCTGCAGCGAGAGCCAGGCCCGGACCAATCGGCGCGGCCTGGAGGCGGCCGGGTTCATGGTGCGGGACTATAATCGCGCCAACCGGCCGGCTGGGCTCGAGGCCTACGACCTGCGCCCGCTGATGGCCCGCCTCGACGAGCTGGAGGCGGTCGACGCCTCGATCCGTGAGGCGATGGCCGCCCGCAGGGCTCTTCTGTCGGAGGCGGTAGCCTTCCCGACAAAATATAGCGCCCAGGCGCCAGAATCCCGGCGCCTAGAACAGTCCCAAAAGAACTTCGGTTATTCTGTACCTGAGAAGGACGCGGGTACCCCGCGAAGTCATTCCGAAAAGCGGCCCGCTCCGCGGCCCAAGCACGGAAAGACCAACGGATCCTCGGGCCAACCCCGGCGCACCGGCACGGTCCGCGCCCTTGGCTCTCCAGGGGGAGCCAGCGGTTTCGCCGGCGCGACCCCTGGACCCTCGGTGCACGCGGAAATGGTCCGCCAGGAGCTTCAGAGCGCCGTGCGCATCTGCCCGAGGCTGGCCCCGCTAGTCCCGGACCACGTCCTGAAAGACCCGTCCACGGCCACGCCGGAAGACGCCGCCCGGATCGCCGCCGCCGCGCCGTCGCTGTTGCCGGACCCTGAGCGAAACAACAGCCTGTCGGTGCAATGGGGATGGGCCCGCCACGGCATCCGCGTGGTCACCATGCTGGCCATCGCGCTGGAGGACCCCGAGGTCCGAAGCCCCTGCGCCTACTTCGGCGCCTTCGCCACCAAGCCGTCCGGCGGCGTGCCGGACCTGCGGCTCAACCTGGCTAGGATCCTGAAGCAGAAGGGGGACATCCCGCCGGCCGAAATCTCCCCGGCCCCACGACAGGAGGCGGTGTTCGAGCCGCAGCCGGAGCTGGCGCCGCTGATGTTCGCGCCCGGCGCCGAGGATCCGCCCTGGCCGGAGATCAACGCCGAGGTCCGGCGGCTGATCCGGGACGGCGCCCACGGCAGCTGGTTCAACCGGATCGGATTCCACGGGATCGTCGATGGGGTGCTGACCCTCTCGACGCCGACCGGCCTCGCCGCCGACCGGATCAAGCGGGACTACAGCGAGGCGATCAAGTTGGCCGCCGAGACCGTAGGGGTCTTCGTCGACCGGGTGGTGCTGACGGTGAGGAAGCGGTGACGGCGCTTGCAAAAGTAAGGGATTTCCCTTACATAGTCCGCCGAGGAGTCCTTGCCATGCCGCTCATCGAGAAGGTCGCAACCATCACCGCCAAGGGCCAGACCACCATACCCAAGGCGGTCCGTCAGGCGCTCGGGGCCGACTATGGGGGCAAGATCGCTTACCGGATCGACGAGCACGGGGTGAGCCTCCACCGCGTCGAGGCCGTGGAAGACCCCGCGCTCGGCGCCTTTCTGGAATTCCTGGCGACTGATATCCGCGCCCATCCGGAGCGGATCCAGTCGGTCTCGTCGGACCTGCGAGCCCGTATCGAGGCCCTGACCGCGGGATTGGAAGTCGATCTCAATGCGCCCATCGAGGGCGCGGTCGCGCTCTAACCGATGGTCGCTGTCCAGGGCTGGGACCTGTTCGCCCACCCTCTCCTCCTAGATCAGCTCGACAAACTGGTCGCGGCGGTCGAGCGAGAGAGGGCGAAGAAGCCCAAGACCTATCAATCCGGGGCGAACGCCAAACTGCTGGCGGCGCTGCGGCGGCTGATCTTCGAGGTCATCCCCGAAGATCCCGCCCGGGTCGAATATCGCCAGGGCACGACCCTGGGGGCGGATCGAAAGCACTGGTTCCGTGCCAAGTTCGGCGGCGGGCGCTTTCGCCTATTTTTCCGCTACGACTCCAAAAGCAGGATCATCGTCTACGCTTGGGTCAACGACGAGACGACCTTGCGCACCTATGGCGCCAAGACCGACGCCTATGCGGTTTTTCGCGGGATGCTGGACAAGGATACCCCGCCTGACAGCTGGGACGCTCTGTTGAAGGCCGCCTCCAACGAGCCGGCCGTTCAGCGTCTGTCCGGCGCAGGCCCTGCAGCGACCGAAGGCGATTAGTCCTCGTCGCTATCGGCGATTGGGCTGGCCTGGGCCTTGCCGATCTTGGGGCGCTGCTCGGTCGCCAGGGTGATCGAGCCATAGTAGCCGAAGTCGTCGCGGATGGTGGCGATGGCCAGGTCGACGTCCCGGTAGGTCTTGGGCTGGTCGGACTTGAAGAGGTTCAGGCGATATTCGCCCGGCCGGTTGATCAGCCGCACGAACATTGTCCAGCGCTCGTCCTCGCCTTCGACCAGGCGGACATCCGTCAGGGCGCCGCCATTGCTGAGATAGACTGAAAGGCTCCGCATACGGATAGCCTGTTCGGGGTTGGACCCTACGATCCAGGCTTCTTCGCTGGTCCCGGTCTTTGCACTGGGATGAGGTTGGCCCGGAGGGGATTCGAGGTCTCTGGTCAACGAAAGCATCCCCGATGGCGTGGCCAAGCTGATGCAATTATCAGCAAATCGGCAACATCACTGTATCAGTGGTCGACCTTCCTGTTTTCCGTCAACTCGTGTTTTTGAGACGATAACCGTATAAGTTGAATAGCTTGTGAGATGGGGAGCGCCCTCCCCCTGGCCCCGAGCCTGTAGGGTCTCCGGTCACCCCCTCCAGCGGGGGTGGTCCCCGCAACGCCCCCATCCTCGCGGAGATTCCGAAAGCCACGCCCCAGGCAGGCCAGGCTTTCGCGTCTAGGCTCGCGCCCAGACCATGTTGAAGCGTTCGCCGCTCGGCGCGATGTGGTCTTCGACCAGGGTGGCGGAGAGCGGTCCGGGGAAGGCCGGGTCGTCAAGCTCGACGTCGATGTGCAGGCAGTCTTGATCGCAGGTCCGCTTCCAGCCAGCCCCCAGCTGGGTGTCGATGCCGTTCGGGCCTTTGGCGGTGCCGGCGGCGTAGATCAGGAAGTCGGGGCCATCCGCCTTGGTTTTCGGGGCGGGGCGCATCACCAGGTCGACGTCCAGGGTCAGGGTGCGGATCGCGCCGTGCAGGTCGTCGCCACGCTTGATGAAAGTGCCGATGGTCGCCATCAGAGGTCTCCTGCGTGTGACGAGACGCGCTAAGCGCGGTCTCTTTGGTCCATCCCCCGCTTCAGCTGGCGCTGAGCAGGCGTCCATCGAGAGAACAGCTTAAAACGCGCCGACTCAACCGACGGGCGTGGCGGTCTCCGTCGTTGAAACCCAGGACGCCACTGATGGTTGCGGGGCAATATTTATATATAGTTGGACCCAATTTTGGCGGGTCGCGCCCTAGCTTGGACAACTTTTAGATGTGTCCGGACTGCGTCTGGATCCGCTTGATGCGGAGAGTCGGGCTTTGGCGCGGTGCTCAAAGGTCGGAGTGAGGGGCTGGTTTGGCGAGCAGCCCGTGTGCGGGCTTGGCCTGGCCCACGCCGGGCTTGCAGCGCCGCGGCGCTGAAACGCGGAGGTGATCCATGTCTCTGAGCCACATCGTCAAGGCGCTCGGCGGCGATCTCTACGACGGCGGCCGTCGCGCCAATATCCCCGCCCCGGGCCACAGTTCCGCCGATCGCTCGGTCTCCCTGCTGCTGGAGGACGACCGGGTCGTCGTCCACACCTTCGGCGACGGCGACTGGAAGGCGGTGCTGGATCATCTGCGCGACAACCGGCTGATCGACGTCCACAACGCGCCGACCTCTGTGTCCGGCGGCGGCCCCCGCGCGGCCGTGGTCGCAAAGCCGCCTGATCCCCAGCGCCTGGACGCCGCCAGGCGGCTCTGGGAGGGCGGCCGGGCGGTCAAAGGGACGCTCTGTGAGCGCCACTGCCGCCTGCGCCATATCCGGCGCGCCCTGCCCGGCCCCGAGATCCTGCGCCATGGTGGCGCCACGCCGGTCTCCGCCTACGTCCAGACGCGCCATCGGCGGCCGGCCCTGATGGCGGCGATCTGTGACGCGCAGGGCGCGTTCACCGCCGTCGAGGTCACCTACCTCGCACCGAACGGCCAGAAAGCCTGGGATCTGCGGCTGGCGCGCAAGACAGTCGGACCCGTGCCGGCCGGCACGGCCGCGCGACTGGATCCGGCGGCGCCGGAGATGCTGGTGGCCGAGGGGGTGTTCACCACGCTCTCGGCGACCGAGCGCTTCGACCTGCCCGGCTGGGCGCTGATGTCGACCCGCAACCTTAAGACCTGGTGCGCGCCGCCGGGCGTGCGCTCAGTGCTGATCGCCGCCGATCGTGGTCTGGATGGCGCCGCTTCGGCGCAGATTCTGGCGACACGCCTGCGACGCCAGGGCGTCGCGGCGCGGATCGAGTTTCCACCTGAACCCTTCGGCGACTGGAACGATGCGGCGGAGGGCTCATAGCGTGGCTACTGGGATAAGTGGCTGAGCCTAGCGGAGCTGCATGACGCCCACCACTTGAGTGGTCTGCTCTTCGGTCCAAGGCAAAAGGCAGCCCTGCGCCACGAGCGGAAGTTTAGGACGCCGCTGGAAACTCGCCGTTCAAACCTGCCGAGCCACGGCGCCGCGAACGGAGAGTTTCGGCCCGGACCCCGACGGTGAGAATCGACCCTCAGCGGTCGTTCGCGGTGTCAGCTTCCGGTGTGCTTGGCGGGTCTCCAGCCCCCGCACCTAGGGGTTTGGACCAGAGGAGAAGATCGCCGTCCTCCGGGTCGTGGCGTGCGCCTACTTGTACGAAGCCGTTATGCTCCAGTACCCGCTGTGACGATGGGTTGTCGATGGCGGTCTCCGCCCGCAGAGCCCTCACGCCACCCACTCGACCAGCCTCATCACACAAGAGTCTCACGGCCTCCGTGGCGTGGCCATTTCGTCGACGGGTTTCGGCTATCCCGTATCCGATTTCGGCTGAGCCTGTGGCGTCAGGAGGGCCTTTGAACGAGCACAGGCCAACCACCTCGCCTTCATCCACGATCAGCCAGGAGCCGAGGCACCCGGCTGCCTCCAATCGCGCAGAGGCCGCACGAAGCCATCTGAGTATGCGTCGTTGTTCCACGCCGCCGGGAGCTTCGCGTAGAGGGTCGGGGGGCGGACCTTCTCCAAGAAGCCATGCGAAGTGCTCGTCTCGGGCCACGATTAGCATTGTCATTTGCCGAGGGTGGGCGATGTTCGCCCGACGCTCAAGCTTTGGCCAATGGTCTTGTTCTAGGCGGAGCTACCGCCAGCTAAAGATCGCCATCTCCGTCTCGCCGTCCTGCTCATAACGATCGAGGTGCAGTGACCGGGATGTATAGAACGCGGTGGCGTTGATGTTGGCGCGCGGCGTCCAGAGCCAGAAGCCGTCTGGCAATTTGGCCTTCGCATCCTCCAGTAACTTAGTTCCGACGCCTGTTCCGTGCGCCTCAGGCGCAACGAACAACTGGTTCAACCTGCCTTCGTGTGGGGTGATGGCCAAAAACCCGATGACCTGACCGTCTCGGACCGCAACGCGAACCACCCAACCATTGTCGATCTCGGCTTCGATGCGGATGACGTTTCCAGCGACCGAAACTCCGTCCGCGAACGCCAGCCCCGTTGAAGCCCAACTTGCAAACCAAAGCTCCGCCAAGGGCTCGAGGTCGGACGGCTGACAGTCACGGATGACGGTGGAGGACATACTAGAAGGTCTCGAAATCCGGGTAGCAGGCGCACCAGTCGCAACCAACCGCAGAACGCCCGCCTCGGCTACCACTACCAAACCATGGCCATGAAGACGTCGTCCTCCGGTTGGCCCCTGAAGTTTACGCCTTTGCGCTTGATGCCTTCGATCTCGAAGCCAAGGCTTTGATAGAGCGCAAGACCCGACGTATTCCAAGAGACACACTCAAGCTCAACTCTGCACAATTCCGGCCAAGCTTTGGCTTCGACTAACGCGCATTCGATGAGCTTTCTTCCGATGCCACGTGCTCGGGAAGCTCGTCCAACTGACACGCCGAAGCGGGCTACATGGCGATTGTCGCTCCTCTGCCCCGCCTGAAGGTCCAGCAGGCCGACAACGGCGCCGCTGTCGAAAGCGGCGAGTATGAAGGAGCGGTCGAGCGCCAGTTTGGAGGCGAGCCATGACTCGATTTCGCCTGGACCGGGGGGCGGGCGTTGGCGAAGCGTGTCAGGCGCCTCAGCCCGTAGGTCGGTCAAATAAGTCTTGATGGCCGCGCCGTCCCGATCGGTTGCGTGACGTACTTGGATGTCCATTTCAGAGAGATAGCGAAACTCCCGGAACGATCAACGTCAGCAAACCACGGTGGGCTCAACCGGTGAACGTCAGCTTGCGGCGACCGCGCTTGGTACCGTTCACGACTCGTTGCGGTCGCTAGAATGCCGGGTCACGTGTAGCCGTCGCCACATGTAGATTAGGCGGGTCCACCGCACACCGCTGCGATCACTTCCCGCACGGCATCGATCACAGCCTGCGGTCGGTCCCACTGGATTGCGTGCTTGCTGTTGGGAACAACTCGCCGCGCGCCGCGCGACGATAGCGCGGCCAGTTGCTCATGCGCGTCGGCATAGACACGCTGGATGGCTTCGACTTCTTCGGGCGGGCGTGGCGGCCGTTCCCGGTCGCCGGCGGATAGTACGATCAGGGGCATGTCGGCGAGGGGCCAGTCGGCCTTGTCGCGCGCGGCGAAGGAGAACTCGGAGGCAAGCGAGCGCCAGTAGGACGCTTGCAACGACATGTCATGATAGGTCTTGTTGAGCGCTTCGGTGAGGTCGGGCTGCGGTTGAAATACGCAGGCGGCATAGGCATCGGTGCCCGGCCGAAGATCGCCGGCCTTGGCGGCCAATTCACAGCGTTTGAGGTGGGTGAACTGGCTCTCGATCCAGACCTGATCGCTGGGGGTCACCTTGAGCAACCTTTTCGCCATGTCGTCGAATGAAGGGTCCACAAGCACCATCCCGACGACCTCGCCCGGATACTGATGTGCGAAGTGGCGAACCTCGAAGCTTCCCATGGAAAGGCCAACGAGCACGTAGGGCGGTTCGATTCCGTCTCTCACCAACGCGGCCTTGAGATCGGCTGCCGTCCGCGCCGGACTGCGGGGGAGCGGTCCAGGATCGCTGAATCCCTGGCCGGCATGATCGTAGGAGACAACCTGGGCGGTTCGCGCAAGGGCCGGTTGCACGCGAGCCCAGTCGGCGGTCACGGCCATGAACCCCGGCGCTAGGACGACGGTTGGAGACCCTTGGCCGGAGCGCCAGATGTTCATCCGCCGCCGCCGGTTGACCTTCACCAGGTGTTGCGGTTTGGCGAAGAAGTTCGCCGCGACATCAGGCTCACCCACAGCGATTGTCCCCTAGCAAAGCCTCCGTCAGGCTCCGCTTCAGACAATTAGCACCACGCGGTGGCTCGGCTGCAACTGCCAGTACGCATCTACTTTCCGCGCGTGACGCCTAGGTCCGCTTGCGACCATGGACCTTCCGGCTCAGGTTGAGAGTACGGACAGGACGAAGTCGGCGCGAGCGGAGACCGTCACCTTTGGTAGCGAGACCACCTCATATCCCAAGACAGGTAAGGCCTGCTCCAAACGATGATACTCAGGCAGACTGGCTTCAAAACCATGTCGGCGCTCTGGGTCCGTCTCGTAGATCTCAGGCCAGGGCGGAGCCATGAAGACGCGTCGGTGATAGCGGTTCAGCGCTGCCAATTTTCCCAGCACTTGTTCCCCCGTGAGGGTTTCCAGCGCTGACGCGGCATCGATGAGCCCACGGTCAAAGAACACCCACCCTGAACGGGTTTGAGCTGCCACTCGGTCAGCAAGCGCCATCTCGATCGCCTGCCGTGCGAAGGCCGCCTGATCAATCCAGGGAAGGGCTCCTCCACCGCTTTCGAGTTCATGCTTCACGATCCGGCGCCCTGGTTCTTCAACAACATGTTGGCCCCTAGCTCGAAGCTCTACGAGCAGGGTTGACTTACCCCCTCCCGAACAGCCGGTGATCAATACGAATTGCTCGCTCAAGTCAGGTTCCTCTATGACGATCCTGGATGTTCGGAAGCGACAGCGCCGCTCGCGGCGGATGGCGCTCTTTGGGCTTTTCGGGATGTGCGCCGCGGAGTCATCTCGACGAGGCGGC
>NZ_JBBKVV010000199.1:0-4830 GCF_037968635.1 Phenylobacterium sp. | reverse complement strand
ACCCTCCCCCATCGAGGGGGAGGGCTCAGCCCGCCACCACCTCACAGATCGCCCCCGTCAGCCGCGCCAGCTCCGCGTCCGAGGTGACGAACGGCGGCGTCAGGTAGACCACCTTGCCCATCGGGCGGATCCAGCAGCCCCGCTCGGCGAACCTCACGCAGAGGTCGCCGGCCTCCACCGCGTGGTCGAACTCCACCACGCCGATGGCGCCCAGGGTGCGGACGTCCACGACGCCGGGCACCCCACGGCACGGTTCCAGCCCCTCGACCAGAGCCGCATTGATCCGCGCCACATCGGCCTTCCAGCCGCCATCCTCGAACAGGTCCAGCGAGGCGTTGGCCGCGGCGCAGGCCAGCGGGTTGGCCATGTAGGTCGGCCCGTGCATCAGGGCCGCGCCGGCGTCATCGGACCAGAAGGCGTCGAACACCTGGCGGCTGGCGATGGCCGCCGATAGCGGCAGCGTGCCACCGGTCAGCGCCTTCGACAGGGTCACGATGTCGGGGATCACGCCCGAGCCTGAGCAGGCGAACAGGTCGCCCGTCCGCCCGAACCCAGTGAAGATCTCGTCGAAGATCAGCAGCAGGCCATGCTTGTCGGCCAGCCGGCGCAGGGTCGCCAGCACGCTGTCGTCGTGCAGCAACATGCCCCCCGCGCCCTGCACCCTGGGCTCGACGATCAGGGCGGCGATCTCGTGGCCCCTCTCCGTCAGCAGGGCGTCCAGCGCCGCCTCGCTGGCGGCGTCGCGGGGCAGGGCGACGACGTGCTGGGCCGGCATGACGTCCGCGAACAACCCGTGCATGCCCTCCTCGGGATCGCAGATGGTCATCGTGGCCAGGGTGTCGCCGTGATAGCCGCCCAGGAAGCTGACGAACTTGGTGCGCCCCGCCACGCCCCGGTTGATCCAGTACTGCAGGCCCATCTTCATCGAGATCTCGACGGCGACCGAACCACTCTCGGCGAAGAAGACGTGGTTCAGCTCGCCAGGCAGCAGGGCCGCCAGCCGCGAGGCCAACCGATAGGCCGGCTCGTGCGCCAGGCCGCCGAACATCACGTGCGGCGCCCGTTCCAGTTGCCGGATCACGGCCGCAGCGATGTGGGGATGATTGTAGCCGTGGCAGGCGGTCCACCAGCTGGCGATGCCGTCCACCAGCTCCCGCCCGTCCTCCAGGATGATGCGCGCGCCTTCCGTCCGCGCCACCGCCAGCGGGGCCGGCGCGGTCTTCATCTGGCAATAGGGGCGCCAGACGTGGGGCGCGCCGTCGGTCAGCCACTGGGTCATGGGGGGTGTCCTTTGCGGGTGTCGCCAGCGTCCTAGTGAGCGCCGCCGGCGCCTGGCAAGCCGTCGACGCCCGACGCCACAACCCCTGATACCCACATTGTGTACCGGGTCCCCGACGCAGCCTAAGCTTGCGAGATGATTCACCCGCCTGCAGATTCGGCGCCCTCGGCCCTCGACACCCGACGGCTGACCGCCCGGCAGAGCGCGGAGTATTTCCTCAACACCGTGCGGCTGCTGGACCGGGCGGTTGACCGCGACCTGGTGACCACCCTCACCTTCCTCTCCATCGCGCGCGCGAACATGCGCCACTTCACCAACCGGTCGGAACAGGCCCTGCGCTACGCGGCGATGGACGCGGTGCCACCCGACAGCGAGCGCGTGCCGGTCACCGTCTACGCCGTCGCCAGGGAACTGGGCATTCCCTATGAGACGGTCCGCCGCCACGCCGCCAAGCTGCGCCAGGACGGCCTTTGCGACAGCGTGCCCGGCGGCCTGATCATCCCCACCCGCGCCTTCTTCAACGCCACCATGCTGGGCGCGGTGCAGGCGCACTGGGCCCTGACCCAGGACTTCGTGAACAGCGCCGGGGGCTACGCGACCCCGGTGACCGATCCGCCGCCCGGCGATGTCAGCCGCCAGGTTGTGCGCCTGGGCGTCGACTATTTCCTCGATGTTATCGCCCTGATCGGCCGCACCCTCGAGGTGGACGCCCTGGCCGCCCTGGTCATGCGCGCCGTCTCCTTCGTCAATATCGAGCAGCACGCCTACCTTCCCAGCGCCTATCCCGATGTGCCGGTGGGGCCAGACGACAGCGAGCGCGAGCCGGTCTCGGTCTATGCGGTCGCCAAGACCCTGAACCTGCCCTACGAGACCACGCGCCGCCACGTGCGCCGGCTGATGGAGCAGGGCCTGCTGGAGAAGTCGGGCGCCGGGGTGATCGTGCCCGAAAAGGTCAGCGCCCGGCCGCAGGTCCTGGCTGGCGTCGGCGAGCTGACCGCCCGTACCGAGCTCTATCTGCGCCGCCTGGCCGAGCTCGGCGTGCGCCCCGGCGGCGACGCCGCCCCTCCTGCCTAGCGCCCATGCCGCAGGGAACCTTGCGCGCGGCGGCTCGTTCCTGATCGGTTATGGGGGACGTTCGCATGGAAACCGGGCAAGGGGCGGCGCTCCTCACCGATGACAGCCGCTACCGGCTGCTGGTGGACGCCATCACCGACTACGCCATCTACATGCTCGATCCCGACGGGTTGGTGACCAGCTGGAACCCGGGCGCCCAGCGCTTCAAGGGCTACCTCGCCGCCGAGATCATCGGCCAGCACTTCTCCCGATTCTATTCGGCCGACGACCGCGCCGCCGGGGTCCCGGCCGACGCCCTGCGAATCGCCCGCGACGAGGGCCGGTTCGAAAGGGAGGGCTGGCGGATCCGCAAGGACGGCAGCCGCTTCTGGGCCCACGTGATCATCGATCCGATCCGCGCCAGCGATGGCGACCTCATCGGCTTTGCGAAAATCACCCGCGACCTCACCGAACGCCGGGCCGCCGAGGCCGCGCTGCGCCGCAGCCAGGAACAGTTCCGCCTGCTGGTCCAGGGCGTCACCGACTACGCGATCTACATGCTCGATCCCGACGGCCGCGTCAGCAGCTGGAACGCCGGCGCGCAGCGCATCAAGGGCTACGCGCCCGACGAGATCGTCGGCGCCCACTTCTCCCGGTTCTATACGGATGCGGACCGTGACGCCGGCGCGCCCGACCGCGCCCTGGCCATCGCCGCGGCCGAGGGCCGCTACGAGCAGGAGGGCCGGCGGGTCCGCAAGGACGGCAGCCAGTTCTGGGCCCACGTGGTCATCGATCCGATCCGCGACGACGACGGCCAGGTCATCGGCTTCGCCAAGGTCACCCGCGACATCAGCGAGAGGCGCGCCGCGCAGCAGGCCCTGGACGAGGCCCGCGAGGCTCTGCTGCAGTCGCAGAAGCTGGAGGCCATCGGCCAGCTCACCGGCGGCGTCGCCCACGACTTCAACAACCTGCTGATGGCGGTGCTGGGCAGCCTGGAACTGGTCCGCAAGCGGCTGCCGCACGATCCCCGCATCACCCCGCTGATCGACAACGCCATGCAGGGCGCCCAGCGTGGCGCGGCCCTGACCCAGCGGATGCTGGCCTTCGCCCGCAAGCAGGAGCTGAAGCTCGATCCCGTCGACCTGGCGGGCCTGGTGCGTGGCATGACCGGTCTGTTGCAGCGGTCGCTCGGCCCCGCCATGCGTATCGAGACCCACTTCCCCCGCGGCCTGGCCCTGGTGCTCACCGATTCCAACCAGCTCGAGAACGCCCTGCTGAACCTGGCGGTCAACGCCCGCGACGCCATGCCCGACGGCGGTGCGATCCGCATCGAGGCCCTGCCCGAGACTCTCACCGAGGACTCCGGGGTCGGGCTTCCGGCGGGGGACTATGTCCGCCTCACGGTCTCCGACAGCGGCCACGGGATGGACGCCGCCACCCTGGCCCGCGCCGCCGAGCCCTTCTTCACCACCAAGGGGGTCGGCAAGGGCACCGGGCTTGGGCTTTCCATGATCCACGGCCTGGCCGAACAGTCCGGCGGCCGGATGGTGCTCCGCAGCCAGATGGGGGAGGGCACCACCGTGGAGCTCTGGCTGCCCCAGGTGCTGGACGGCGACGAGCGGCAGGTCTTCGTCGGCACGGGCGCGACGGCGGAAATCCGCCCCATGACGCAATTGACCATCCTGGCGGTGGATGACGACAGCCTGGTGCTGCTCAACACCGTCGCCATGCTGGAGGACCTGGGCCACGTGGTCTTCCCGGCGATCTCGGCCCGCGACGCCCTGGCCATCCTGGAGCGCGAGCCGATCGACCTGGTGATCACCGACTTCGCCATGCCCCAGGTCACCGGCCTGCAACTGGCCGACGAGATCAAGGCCCATCACCCCGGCGTCGCGGTGATCCTGGCCACCGGCTACGCCGAACTGCCGTCGGGGTCGGATTCCAACCTGCCGCGTCTGGCCAAGCCGTTCCTGCAGGACGACCTGGCGAGGGCCCTTCAGGAGGTGCTGGCCGTCAAGCCGCCCGAGGCGCCTACCGCCCCGTGAACACCGGCTTGCGCTTTTCCAGGAAGGCGGCGCGGGCCTCCTTGCCGTCCTGGCTGGAGAAGGCGCGGCCGATATTGGAGACCTCGTAGCGAAGCTGCTGCTCCATGTCGTGGCTCTCCGACGACTTCACCATGCCGCGCTTCAGCAGCCGCAGGGTGATGGGCGACCACTCGCACAGCGAGGCGCAGTATTCGGCCAGCCGCGCGTCGAAGCCGGCCTGGTCCACCACCTCGCCGGCCATCCCCCAGTCCAACGCCTCGGCGCCGGTGACCGTGCGGTTCTCCATCATGAAGCGCATGGCGCGTTCGTAGCCCATGACCTGGGGCAGGGTGATGGTCAGGCCGGCGTCCGGCGAGCCGCCGATCCGCGTATAGCCCGCCATCAACCGCGCATTGGTGCTGATCAGCCGCACGTCGGTGGCCATGGCCACCGACGTGCGGCTGATCAGCACCA
>NZ_JBBKVV010000198.1:0-3558 GCF_037968635.1 Phenylobacterium sp. | reverse complement strand
ACCGGGGCGGCTTTGACAGGCTAACCGGTGTCGGGGCGCTGAGCGAGGGGCTGGCGACGTGTTCGGCGGCGACAGCCGATTCGTTGGCGCCTGGCTGAGCGACCTGACCCACGATCCCCCGACCCCGGCCTGGTGCATGCTGGCCTTCAGCACGGGCGTCTTGCCGCCAATGCTGGCCTTGCAGGAGTCGTCGCCCGGGAAGACCGTCTGGTGAGGCTCTAGCCGCCGGCCATCTCGCGCAGGTCTAGCTCGGCGGCGATGTATCCGAAGGCGAAACGACTGCGGCCCTGGAGGATCTGCTCGAACACCTCGCGGGCGCGCTGTGTCTCGCCATTGTAGAGATACCAGTTCCCGACACCGTAGCCCTGCGTCGCGTAGAGCGTCTCCAGATCGTGGATCACCTGGGACCCGATTTCCGGGTTCAACAGGTCCTCGGGCGCGAACTCACCGCGATACATCCGCAGACGGCGATAATAGGAGGGGCCCTCGACGAAGGCCTCGTCCGGCAGGCCCTCGGGGACCCCCGCCAGCACCTCGGCCGCCGCGACCTCGTCGCCCTTGCGGCGCAGGGTCATGTAGAGCCAGTCGTTGCAGGCGGTCAGCCCGTCGTGATCCTGCGGCGCCACCCACGCCAGGCAACGCCGGTAGGCGGCCTCCGCCGCATCCCAGTCCCGCAGCAGAAAGTGCGCCAGGGCCAGGTGATACCAGGTGTTGAACTGGATGCTGGTGGCGGGCACCGGCAGCTCGTTGCCCTTGCCGTCCGGCTCGATCCACTCCGGCCGGCCCTCGATCAGCTCGGCGGCGCGCGCCAGGTCGGCGAGACCCTCGCGGAACCGTCGGGTCGACAGATAGCGGTGGCCCCGCTGGCGCAGCAGTTCGAAGGACTCAGGGAACCGCTCCAGCCCCTCGCTGAAGACGGCGATGGCCTCCTCGATCTGATAGCGGAACCCCAGCACCCGACCGTACCAGACGGTGTTGGGCAGGCTGGGATCGGCCTCGTAGTTGGATCGGGCGCTGTCGAGGGTGCGGCGGGAACGTTCACGGATACTGTTATCGGTCATCCCCGCAGTGAAGCGGTTGCCGACCGATGCGTAAAGGCCCTAGCCCGCCGCGCTCTTGGCGTCGGCGGCCGCCTCCGGCTTGGCGTAGCGCTGGCTGACGCGGCGCAGGCCCTCCAGGATCGCCTTGGTGCCGTTGCTGTCCTTGCCCGCCTCGGTGTGCAGCAGCAGGCGGAAGGCCCGCAGGTGGACGGCCACGGCGTTGGGGTCCCAGATCTTGCGCGTCCTCAGATAGTCGGTGAGGTCGGCCAGGCTGACGAGAGCGGTGTCGATGGGCGCCAGGCCGCAGGCGGTCGGCACGCCGATGGCCGCGCTGGCGATGGCGTAGAGTTCGTCGGCCACGGCGGCGTCGTACTCGCCATTGGCGCGGTTGGCGCACAGCTCGGCCTGATCCAGCGTCACCCGCAGTTCGTCCAGGCACTCGGCGCGCAGGCTTTCCAGCCCCGCTCCGGCCCGCTTGACCGCATCGGCGACGGGAACCCCGCCAGGGGTGCGTAGCAGCTTGGCCAGCCGCACCACCGGAACGTGAATTTTTACAGAGCTCAAAGCGTCACCCGCCGTGTCTTCAGCATGCCGTCGATGCTGTCCTGTTCCATGTTGGGCTCGCTCGCCTCGCCGACATCGCCGACCAGATCGTCCCTGCGCCGTCCGACCTGACCGGCCGGAACGCCCTCGTTCTTGAAGCGGCGGTCGGGGCCCATATAGCTGTCGCACTCCACGAACCGCCGGCCCTCGCGGGCGATCCAGAGCACGCGCTCCAGCACCGTGATGGGGGTGAGCGGCTTGGTCATGACGAAGTGGGCGCCGCAATCGCGGGCCTTCTGCACGGCGTTGCCGGGGGTATGTCCCGCGGTCAGCAGCACCGGCACAAAACAGTTGGGTTCGATCCGCGAGCGGCGCAGCCAGCTCACGAAGTCATAGCCCTCGCCGCCGGGACCCAGGGCGTCGGCCACCACCAGGTCCAGTTCGACCTTGGCCACCAGGCCTTGGGCTTCTTCCACGCTCTCGGCCCTGTGCAGCACCTTGGCGCCGAAGCCGGTGAGGATCTGCACCAGGATGCTCATGCCCATGGACGATTCCTCGAGGATGAGCACGGAGGCTCGCTCAAGGTTAAACCGGGCGCGGGAATCGGGGCTCAGACCCATGCTGTCCTTCACGCCGGGCACGGGGTGGATTCCCCGTAAGGCCCGGACAGTCCTTGTGTTTCGCCGCGAGGTGCGACGGATTCAGTCTGACCAGAGAGGGTTAAGAACATCTTCCTGCCAGGCGCGGCGGCTTGCCCCACAGGCTCAGCGGGTGTTCGGCGACCGCAGGTAGATCGGATTGGTCAGCAGGATCAACCGGCCGTCCGCAGAACGCAGGTCCACCCGCAGCCAGCCGTCGGCGCCGTCGCTGATCAGCTCGAGGTCCGTCGTCGCCTCGGCGCCGGTCAGGACGGCGTCGGGCAAGGTGACAAGCCTGGCGGCGGGCCCGGCGAGGCTGAGCCTATCCCCCGCCCCGCCGACCACCCGGACACGCAGCCGCACGTTCGTCCCGGCCGGCGCGGCCAGCACATCGCCCATCCGCGCCGTCTGCCCGCCCGCCTGCGCCGTCACCTCGATAAGCCGGTCGCGCGATCCGGCGACATCGATGAACACGTGGCCCGCCGTGAGGGCGTCCAGGATGGCGGCCTGGGACAGCGCCGTCGCGTGGACCACCGTGGTCGGCGCCCCCACCGCCGGCGCCTTGGCCGGGTCCAGGGTGGCGTCGTGATTGTCCGATCCGCCGATGGCGGTGATCCGCAACCCCGCGTTCAGCCGCGCCTCCCAGAACGGGATGCCCGAGAACAGCCCGTCAGCCTTGCCGCCGGTCAGGGCCAGGGTCCCGCCATTGACCACCTCCATCACCCCGATCCGGTCATAGGGCGTGTCGGGCGCGCTCCAGCCGCAGCCCATGCAGGCCTCGCCCGACGGCAGGCCCGGATGGTTGATGGAGACCACACCTCCGGCCGCCTTCACCCCGTCGAGGATCGCGGTCAGCGTCGGCGCTCGCGGCCCGCCCAGCTGGAAGTCCAGCGGTCCGGTGGGGCCAAACACGTTGGCGTGGCCCTGGAAGGTGGTGATCTCGCGGCCCGGGATCAGCAGCAGGTCGTCGTAATAGGGCGCCAGTTCCCGCAACGCCGCGTTCTGCGAGGTGGCGTTGTGGTCGGTCACCGCGATGAAATCCAACCCCCGCGCCGAGGCCGCCTCCAGGGTCTTGAACACCGGGCAGGGAACCTTCAGGCCCCGATGCGACAGGCACGCGCCGTCGGAATGGGCGGTGTGCAGATGCAGGTCGCCGCGATACCAGCCGGGGCCAGTCTTCAGGGGCGCGGCGGCGAAGCCATCGAATACCGGGCTGCGGTCGAGGGTGATCGTGGCCGTGTAGTCCGCGCGGCCGTCCTTGCGCAGGTTGGGAACCCCCAGGACCAGCTTCCATTCCCCCGCCGGCAGCGGGCCGGGCAGGTAGGAGGGGGTAGCCC
>NZ_JBBKVV010000197.1:0-9310 GCF_037968635.1 Phenylobacterium sp. | reverse complement strand
GGCCGGGGGCGCGGCCTTGGGCGCGCGGGGCGCCCGAGCCGTGGTTGGCGCCTTCAGGAAGGCCGGGGCGTGGCTCTCGCCGCCATCGTCGTCGCGCAGCACCGGGGAGGCGTGGGTCTCGGGCGTCACCAGCGGGGCGGCCTGGGGTTCGACCACGGCGAGCGGATCGCGCTCGGGACGGTCCTCGCGGGGACGGTCCTCGCGGTCACGCCAGCGGTCGCGGCGCGGACGGTCGTCACGGGGGCGGTCGTCGCGGTTGCGGTTCTCGCCCTGGGGACGGTCCTCGCGGGGACGGTCATCCCGAGGACGATCCTCGCGCGGCCGGTCATCGCGATTGCGGTTCTCGTCGCGCGGCCGGTCATCCCGGGGGCGGTCGTCACGCGGCCGATCATCACGGGGACGGTCGTTGCGGTCCTGACGGTCGCCACGCGGGCGATCTTCGCGATTGCGGTCCTGGTCCCGGGGGCGGTCGTCGCGGTTGCGAGTCTCGTTCTGGGGGCGGTCTTGCCAACCGTTGGCGCCGCGGGCTTCGACAGCCTCGCCGCCCTCGCCGGCAGATTCTTCCTTGTCGGCCTTCTCGGCGGCGTCAGCGTCAGCCTGGGCCGCGGCCTGGGCGCCGCTTTCGTCCTCGAAGTCGATATCGAAGCCGGAGGAGAATTGGTCGCGTCCGAGAATCTCGCTGGCCGCGCGGGTCGGCTGCATGGCGCGGACGACCCGGAAATAGTGCTCTGCGTGCTGCAGGTAGTTCTCGGCGAGGACCCGGTCCCCGGCCGTGGAGGCGTCTCGCGCCAACTGCTGGTATTTTTCGAAGACGTGCTGGGCGTTGCCGCGGACCTTCGAGCCTTCCGGCCCGTTGGAATCGAACGCCCGGTTGGCGTTCTGCTGCTGGGGCTTCCCGCCGCCGCCGCCGCCACCGCCGCCGCGATTGCGACCGCGCTGACGCTTCATACCCTTGAAATCTCTCATTATTCGCTAACCGTTCCGCCGGCGCTCCAGCTCATGCCGAGATGCGCGGGCTTGCCTTTTCGTCTTGCTCAGGTCCCGTGGACCCGAGAATTCGTGTTGAAGACGTAAGTGTTCCCCGTCTTCCGCCCTGACTTGAGGCGAGCGCCACTTAAAGCCGCGCCTGTCGGTGTGGTGCTCGATTCCTGCTTTTCAGGAGGCCGAAACCCTGGGCACCGACGAATTGGGTGGAGACAGGTATCTGATCTAGCGATTCAGCCCCGAGTTTCCAAGGGGTTTTTCGTGCCTGTGACAACGCGATCGCGTGTGGAGAGGTCTGGGATGGTTCGCACCCCCTGCGCGCCGGCCGCCTTGAACAGGTCCTCGACGGCGGCTTTCTGGTCAAAGCCGATCTCCACGGCGAACATGCCGCCGGGCTTCAGCACCCGCAGGATCTCCGGCGCCAGCAGCCGGTAGTGGTCCAGGCCGTCGGCCCCGCCGTCCAGGGCCAGGCGCGGTTCGTGGTCGCGCACCTCCGGCTCCAGGGTCTCGATCACCTGGCTGGCGATATAGGGCGGGTTGGAGACCACCAGGTCGAAGCTCGCGTCACCCAGGCCCGCGGTCCAGTCACCGCGCAGCAGGGCCAGGCGATCGGCCAGCCCCAGGTTGGCGGCGTTCTCGCGGGCGACCGCGAGCGCTTCCTCCGAGACGTCGATTCCCAGCCCCTTGGCGGCCGGCCGCTCGGAGAGAATCGCCAGGATGATGGCGCCCGAGCCCACGCCCAGGTCCAGCACAGTGAAGCTCATCTGCTCTGGGAAGGCCGGCAGCACCGCGTCCATGATGGTCTCGGTGTCGGGGCGCGGCGTGAGCACGTCGGGTGTGACCGACAGCATGATCTTCCAGAAGCCCTTGCGCCCCAGGATGTGGCTCACTGGCTCGCGGTTCTCCCGGCGCTGCAGATAGTCCGCCAGCGTGGCTTCCTGCTGCGGCGTCAGTTCGCGGTAGGGATCGGCGACGATGTCGGCGCGGGTGGCGTCGGCGGCGGCCTCCACCAGCAGCCGGGCCTCGATCACCGGGCCGTCCAGGTTGGCGGCCTCAAGCCGCTTCTTGGCGCCCTGCCAGGCCTGCAACAGGGTCAGGCTCATCGGACGGGCTCCATCTGGGGAACGGTGCAGGCGTCGCCCACGGTGATCTGGCCGCCGTCGGTGACGTGCATGTAGAGGCCGCAGAACATGTGGCCGTAGTTGTCGAACAGGGCCTTCACCAGATCCATGTCGCGCTCGGCGGTCTCCGGATCCACATGGATGGCGGCGCAGCGGACGATGGGCTTGAACACCTTGGCGCGGGCGAAACCCAGCATCAGTTCGCGTCCCACCCAGTCCATCTCCGCCCAGGGTTCCCAGCCTTCGACATATAGGTTGGCGCGGAATCGCAGGGGATCAACCGGACGGCCGATCTTCTGTTCCAGGTCACGAAGGCTCGCCAGGTTGACGATCGAGACGTGACCCAGGGGGTGGTCCATGAACCGGTGGCCAGTCGCCTGGATCACCTTCAGCTCGCCGCGCACCTCATCTCCCAACAGCAGGGTCAGCCAGGCGGCGAAGGCCGCGCGGCCCGCCTCGTCGGCCATCGAGCCTTCGAAATCGGGCTGGCCCTCGGCGGTGGCGCGCAGGGTTCCTGTCGCCTCGTCATAGGCGGTGCGGGCCTTGGCCACCTGGGCGATGGCCATCAGCACGGTGAACTTCTGCTTGGGAATGTAGGCCGGGGCTTCGGGATCGAAACCCGAGGGTCCGTTCTCCACCGCCCACAGGCGGTCGCAGGGGAAGGGCTGGCCGACGCTCAACATCGCCTGGCTCAGGCGCTCGGGGGTAAACCCCTTGATCGGGTGGCGATAGAGGGCGGCGACGTGACCGGTCATCCCGCCCTGTTGCCGCAAGCTCCCGCCGCGCGCAACCGTCGCCGCGCCGCAATCATGGCGCGGCCTGCGGGTCCGCCTGCCGGGCGGGCAGAGCCGACGATACGGAACGGCTGTCGCCAACAGGGGTTCAAGCTGTGGCTTAGCGTCTGGAGGGTGGGAGAACGTGCGCCGGCTGTTCTCAGGGAAATGGACCAAGGAACGGTTGGCGCCGATCGCGTTCCAGGCCGCGCCCTGGGTCGCGCTCGCGGCGCTGGCCGCCTTCTGGCCGCGCAAGAGCGGCAAGCCCAAGCCCGGCCTCAGCGTCCAGGCCCATGCCGAGCCCGAATCCTTCGAGGTCGCCGAGCCCGGGCGGGGACGCTTGGCCGACGCCCCACACCGCATCCCCATGCGCGGCTGGAAGGACGTCGTGTGGCGCACCTATCGCGAGATCACCCATGACCGGCTGAGCGCCGTGGCCGGCGGGGTGACCTTCTACACCCTGCTGGCCCTGTTCCCGGCCATCGGGGTCTTCGTCTCGCTCTACGGCCTCTTCAACGACGTCACCGCCGTCCAGACCCAGCTCGTCCAGTTCGGGTCTGTCATCCCCGGCTCGGTGATCCAGATCGTCGGCGACCAGATGCTGCGCTTAGCCATGCGGCCCGATGCCTCGCTGAGCGTGGCCTTCGTGATCAGCCTGCTGCTTTCGGTCTGGAGCGCCAACGCCGGGATGAAGGCGCTCTTCGACGGACTGAACATCGCCTATGACGAGGCCGAGAAGCGCAATTATGTGGTCCGCACGGCCATGACCTACGCCTTCACCCTGGGCCTGCTGATCTTCCTGACCCTGGTCAGCGCCATCCTGGTGGCCGTGCCCATCGTCCTGAAGGACATGGGATTCTACGATTTCGCCGACGTCTGGCTGCCCCTGCGCTGGATGTTGATCCTGCTGCTGGCGGCCACCGCCTTTTCGCTGGCCTATCGTTATGGCCCCTGCCGCGCCCGGGCGCGCTGGCGGTGGGTCAGCGCCGGCGGGGCCTTCGCCTCGTTCATGTGGCTGGGAGGCTCCCTGGGCTTCTCCTGGTACGTCAACAACGTCGCCCACTTCGATGTCACCTACGGCTCCCTGGGGGCGGTGATCGGTTTCATGCTGTGGATCTGGTTCTCGGTGATGGTGGTGCTGATCGGCGCCGAACTGAACGCCGAGATCGAGCACCAGACGGCGCTGGATTCCACCACTGGCCCACCCCAGCCCATGGGCGTGCGCGGCGCGGCCATGGCCGACACTGTGGGCCTGGCCTTCCACCTCGATGTGAAGAAGCTGACCTCCAAGGTCTGGATCGACGGCCGCGATCAGGCCGAGCGGGTGCTGGCGGCGGCGCGGCTGCGCAAGCCTTAGCCGAACTCGTCTTCCAAGGCCGAGAGCCGCGCGGCCTGATCCTCGGCGATCAGCGGATTGATCACGTCGTCCAAGCTCTCGCCTTCCATGACTTTCGCCAGGTTGTAGAGCGTCAGGTTGATGCGGTGGTCGGTGACCCGGCCTTGCGGGAAGTTGTAGGTGCGGATGCGTTCCGAACGGTCGCCGGAGCCCACCTGGCTCTTGCGCGCGTCGGCCCGCGCCGTGTCCAGGGCGTCGCGTTGCTGGTCATAGAGCCGGGCCTGCAGCACCTTCATGGCCCGGGCCCGGTTCTGATGCTGCGACTTCTCCGACGAGGTCACCACGATGCCGGTGGGCAGGTGGGTGATGCGCACGGCGGAGTCGGTCTTGTTGACGTGCTGGCCGCCGGCCCCGGAGGAGCGGTAGGTGTCGATCCGCAGGTCCGAGGGGTTGATGTCGATCTCCACGTCCTCCACCTCGGGCAGGACGGCCACGGTGGCCGCCGAGGTGTGGATGCGGCCGCCGGCCTCGGTGTCGGGCACTCGCTGCACGCGGTGGACGCCGCTCTCGAACTTCATGCGGCCGAACACGCCGTCGCCGGTGACCGAGGCGATGATTTCCTTGTAGCCGCCGACCTCGCCCTCCGAGACGCTGTCGATCTCCACCCGCCAGCCCCGCGTGGTGGCGTAGCGCTGGTACATGCGGAACAGGTCGCCGGCGAACAGGGCGGCCTCGTCACCCCCCGTGCCGGCCCGCACTTCCAGGATGGCGGACGCGTTCTCGTCCTTGTCCTTGGGGGCCAGCAGCAGGGCCACCTCGTGCTCCAGGGCCGGCAGCTTGTCACTGAGAACCTGCAGTTCGTCGCGGGCCATGGCGGCCATCTCTGGATCGCCCGACGCGGCCATCTCCTCCAGCTCGGGTCCCTCGGCGCGGACGCGGGCGAGGGTCATGACCGCGTCGGCCACGGGCTTGAGTTCGGCATGCTCCTTGGACAGGCGCACGATCTCCTGGCCGTCGGTGGCCGCGCCCATGCGGGCTTCGATCTCGCGGAAGCGGTCGAGAACCTGGTCGAGTCTGGCTTGGGGAAGGCGCACGGATCAGTTCACCGGGAGAAAACGGAGGCTTCCTCTACCCCCCCGCCGGCCCCTTGCCAAACATCTGATGGCGGACCCCTCGCGCGAGACGCGAGCTGATCTTGCCAAGGTGACGCTTTGGTGCTCGTTAACCGTGATCATGGGGGCATGTCGTACAGCTTGTGTCGGACGTCGCGTTGCTGCGCGCGGGGAGGGCGAAGGTGAGTGATCACCCCACGCCGCCGCCTCCGGGAGCGCAGCCGCAGGCGCAGGTCATCTGCCGCTGCGGACTCGGCGGCCAGGTCGCGCCGGTGATGATCTGCACCTGCCCGGCCGCCCCGGCCAAGCCTGAGGCCCCCCGGAAACCCGCCCCGCCGACCTTCAGCGACCAGGTGCCTGAGGCTTTCGCCCGGGGGTTCAAGGATGTCTGGATCGGCGTCGCGGCGGGCCGCTCCCCCGTAGGGCTGATCGCTGACTGCCGGATGCTGCTGGCCGTCCTGCTCACCGAACTGGAGCGCCGCGCGGGCGTATCGGCGCCGAGTCGCGGCTGGTTTGGCGGTCCGACACAGCTGGGCATGAGGGCCAAGATCGATTCGCTGGTGGCCCGCCACGTCCTGCTGAAGGGCGTCGCCGACCTCGCCAAGCGGATTTCCCAGCTGGAGCCGGGGTCAGAGGTCAACGCCCTCTATCCCATGGGCGATCCGGCCCAGGCCCGCGACTACATGAACCTGATCTGGCAGGTGGCCGACCAGGGGTTTGAGCAGGACCGCTGGAGCCGGACCGGGCACGCGCCCTCGCGTGTGGTTCCCGACGCCAAGGACGGTCATTGAGGGAGATGTTCGCCTTATACCCAATCTGGGCGCCTAAGGTTCGCCTACTGAGAGTTGCCGGGTTACCCGCCGCCGAAGCCGTGCTTATGGTCTGGTCATGCCGTCGATCCTAGAGCCCGAAAAACGAAGGCCGCGCCGGACCGTTTCCCGCAAGGGGGTGGATCCCATGGTGGGCGAAATCGCCGAGGCGCTGCTGCATCTTGGCGGCTCGGCGCATCGCGACCGTGTGCTCGAGGTGCTGGCGATGAACCGTTCGTGGGAAGGCGAGGTCCAGCTCAGCCTGCGGGCCCGCGCCGTAGCCGCCTTCGACGCCCATTCGGGATCGGACCGCGACAGCCGCGGCGTGCGGCCCCTGTTCCGCAGGCCCTTCGGTCCCGGCTCCCATCGCTGGGCGCTCACCGCCGAGGCCGAGGCCTTCCTGCGCGCCGGAGGCGCGGCGGCGGAGGTGGAAGCCTCGGCGAGCCTTTAGACCACCGCCACCTCTAGCTCCGAACCGTCATCGCTCAGATCCACCCCGATCCGCCGGAGTTGGATGAACAGCCGGCGCAGATTGAGGAAGCTTGCCCGGGTCAGCCGGGTCATGCGGTCGCTGGCCATGATTTCGGTGGGCACGATGAGGCCGCCGTCCACCCGCACCAGCAGGCCCTGCTCGATCAGACCCTTGACCTTACGCCGCACCGTCTCGTTGGGAATGCCCAGGGTGGCGGCCAGGGAGACCCCGGTCACCGGGCGGCGCATCTCGTCGGGCGGGAGGCGCACCAGGGTGGCGAGCTGCGCGGTAGATTCGGGATTGGTGGCCAGGTGGCCGACGTTGGCCTCGACGACAGAGGCGAAGACCAGGGCCGCGGTGATGTCGCCGCCGTACTCGCGGTTGACCATCTCTACGGCGCGCAGGATCGCCCCGATCGCCATGCGCACCGCGACGCGTTCCCTCAATTCAATGTCCACATCACGCCCCGTTCCCAAGCGGCGAGCGCCGCTGTCGACACCATTATGGTGAAGCTTCTGGGAAGCGCGATGGCTCCAAACCCCAAATTGGGGTTATTTGACAATGGTTTACATTCGGCGGAACGCGCACGGAAAAGGGCGGGCCGACCCAGGTCAACCCGCCCTTCAGAATTCCGCCGCTCGTGAGAGCGAAAGGTCGTCCTTAAGCGCGGACGCCGGTCAGCGGCGCGTTGCCGAAGGCGCCGAGCTTCACGTTGCCCGACATGCTGTCGCCGGCGACGGTGGCTTCGAATTCCAGCGTCATGGGCATCGGCGAGGTGATGGAGGTGGACCAGGTCAGCTTGTCGCCGTCGACCTTGCCTTCGATGGCCTGCTCACCGGCAGGGGTCTGCGTGGTGCCGGTGAAGGCCCCGCCGTCCGTCTTGATAGAGGCCGTAACCGTCTGCGCGCCCATGGGCGAGTTGATGGTGATCTTCCAGTTGCCGTCAGCGGACATGGTGTCCCTCCCTTATGGTGGCCGGCACCTAATCAAGGCTCCGCGCCCGGCGCAAGTGGTGACGCAGGCGTCAACTTTGGAAATCTCGCTGAACGCGTTCGCTCGTCCTGATGGCCCCCGCCAAACCAGGCGCGCTTACTCGGCGGCTTGCAGGCTCTTGGCGTCCAGTTCTGCGGCCTTGGCCTCGACGAGCTGCACGATGTGTTCGACCATCTGGTCGTTGTCCATCTTGTGGTCGGGCTTGCCGGCGACATAGACCATGCCCGCGCCCTTGCCGCCGCCGGTGAAGCCGATATCGGTCATCAGGGCCTCGCCGGGCCCGTTCACCACGCAGCCGATGATCGACAGGCTCATGGGGGTGGCGATGTGCGCCAGCCGGGCCTCCAGGGTCTCCACCGTCTTGATGACGTTGAACCCCTGCCGGGCGCAGGACGGGCAGGCGATGATGTTGATGCCGCGGTGGCGCAGGCCCAGCGACTTCAGCATGTCGAAGCCGACCTTGATCTCCTCCACCGGGTCGGCGGCCAGGCTGACGCGAATGGTGTCGCCGATGCCGGCCCACAGCAGGTTGCCCATACCGATGGAGGACTTGATGGTGCCTGAGCGCAGGCCGCCGGCCTCGGTGACCCCAACGTGCAGGGGGCAGTCGATGGCGTCCGCCAGCATCTGGTAGGCGGCCACGGTCATGAAGATGTCGGAGGCCTTCACGCTGATCTTGAATTCGTGGAAGTCGTGGTCCTGCAGGATGCGGGCGTGATCCAGCGCGCTCTCCACCATCGCCTCGGGGCAGGGCTCGCCGTACTTCTCCAGCAGGTGGGGCTCCAGGCTGCCGGCGTTGACGCCGATCCGCATGGAGCAGCCGTGATCGCGGGCGGCCTGAATAACCTCGCGCACCCGGTCGGGACGGCCGATGTTGCCCGGATTGATCCGCAGACAGGCCGCGCCGGCCTTGGCCGCCTCGATGCCGCGTTTGTAGTGGAAATGGATGTCGGCCACGATCGGGACCTTGGAGGCCTTCACGATGGTCGAAAGCGCCGCCGTCGATTCCACGTCAGGGCAGGAGACGCGGACGATGTCGGCCCCGGCCTCTTCCAACTGACGGATCTGGTCGATGGTCGCCGCGGCGTCTGCCGTCAGCGTATTGGTCATCGACTGCACGGTGATCGGGGCGTCGCCGCCCACCTCGACATTTCCCACCCGGATCTTGCGCGAGGGCCGGCGGGTAATGGTGCGCCACGGGCGGAGGTGGGTGTGATCGTGAGCGGTCATGGCGGACAAAATAAGCCTCCCGCCGCGAAATCCCAAGCTGCTTCCCCGCGAATGTGGGGGGCGGCTATTCCGGCGTGCTGAGCTTGGAGACCAGGGTCTGGGCCGCCGGCAGCAGGCCCTTGCTCCGGCCGCTCACGAAGACCTGGACCGAGGAGGGCTCGGCGACGTCCACCGTCAGGCCCTTGAGCATCGGCGCCCGGTAGGCTTCACCCGCCGCGAGCTGGCGGGCGAAATAGACCGAACCATCGGCGCCGCGCGCGATCAGCGAGGTGGGCTTGCGCGCCTGCAGCGTGACCACCGAGCCTGCCGCCGGGGCGCCAAAGATCGCGCCATTGGCCACGAAGACGGCGGCGAGCGGCGCGCTGGGGACGGCGATGACAGTTTCGGGATGGGCCTTGGCCAGCTTGGCGGCGTCGTCGGCGGCCTTGCTGGATCCGTCACCGGCGGTGGCGGCCTCCAGGCCCGGGGTCTCATAGGGGG
>NZ_JBBKVV010000196.1:0-8149 GCF_037968635.1 Phenylobacterium sp. | reverse complement strand
CCGGAAATGTTGCGGGTGCCGCCCGAACCGCCGCCGGCCTCATCGATGGCCGTGTGCATGGCGTCCAGGACGACCGGGTTCTGGCCCTGGCCAAGATAGTCATTGGAGCACCAGACGATGACCTCGGACCGACCGCCGTCCTCACGCGTCCAGGTCGCCTTGGGGAACTGCCCCCGGTGGCGCTTCAGGTCGGCGAAGACCCGGTAACGCCCCTCGGCATGAATCTGCTCAAGAGCGTGTCGGAAAGGGGCCCTGAGATCCATGTCACAAGCTCGCATTCGCCGGATCAACTCGACCCAGGCCTCTCATGGTGTGTCTCGAGGCGCGCGCCATTGATCTGGGTCAAGCTTGCGATGGATCAAGGCGCCGGCGCGCTGCCTGCGAGACGATTTGCGCATGAATTGGTTCTTCCTCATCTCGCTGGTGACGGCGTCGCCGCTGTCACCGTCGCCGCAGGCCGTGCAGGGCTTCATGACCGCATCAGACCTGACGGTGCTCTGCACGCCGCAGGACGAGAGTTCAGCACTCTGCCTCGGCTACCTGGTGGGGGCGGTCGACCAGCTGCTTGCGCGCCAGGCGCGGCGCTCCGCCGCTCGCCATACCATCTGCCTGCCCAAGGGCATGACCGCAGAAACGATGCGCGGCGCCATCATGGCTCGCCTCGCCCGCGACCCGCGGAACCGGCCCCATGCGGCGGCCGATGCGGTCCGCCACGCCGTCGAGGCTGAGTACGCCTGCCCCCGAGGCGGGGCGCCTGCGGACCCCTAGACTGTTTGACCTCGATCAAGGAGCGCCTCGCGCGGCCGCCCCAACTTGGGCGCAGCCGTTGGGAGCACACACATGTCCATTCACATCACCCCCTATCTCGCCATGGTCATCGTCGGCTTCGTGAGCTTCATTGTGGCCCTGGCCTATGGCCGGTTGCGATCCATGGGTGACGATGAACCCACTGACGGCTGACAACCCTTGGACGGCTTGCGTCCCTCTGGCGTTGGTGAGTCCACTTTCCGGCCTGCAGGCCAGCGAGTGGGCTCACGGACACCTTCGGATCCGGCTGGCGGTGTCGGGCGAACCTGGCGTCCGCGCTTGCGCCAGATCAAGGCAACCCTCCGCCCCAGGTGAGATGTCGATCCAAACATCGGAGCGCCACATGGCCATGCAAGACATCCTGCTTCACCTTGACACCTACCCGGAGCCGACCTCCGACGCGGCCATCGATGCGGCCGTCGATATCTCCGCGCGGCTGGGGGCGCAGATTACAGCCCTGGCGCTACAGATTTCGATCCCGGTCAAGAGCAACATCATCGCCGAGCGCCTGATTGGCCTTACCGGCTTGGCGCGGGAAGAGGAGGCCCGAAGCCTTGCCGCCTGCCATCATGGTCTGGAGCGTTTCAAAGGGCGCGCCGAGGCCGTGGGCGTCTTTCGGGGGACGCTGCTTGAGACGGCTTCGCTCGCGGACTTCGCGATGCATGTGGCGCGCCGAGCTCGCGCCCGTGACCTCTGTATCGTACCCATGGGCGGGTCGATGGACGGCCAGGACGGGGTCGTCGAGACGGTCATCTTCAATTCAGGGCGTCCCGTCCTGGTGATGCCCAACGAGGTCAAGGCGCACGCGAAACTCACCGGCGGGGTGGCCGTGGTCGCCTGGGACGGCAGCGTCGCTGCGGCGCGGGCCATGGCTGACGCCCTACCGATCTTGCGTGGTATGCGGCGCGTTCGAGTTCTGACCATCCTCAACGAAAAAGCCGCGCCCACCCCAGGCCTGGCGCAGGACGCGGCGCGACATCTCCAGGCGCATGGCATCGAGACAGCGATCGATGAAGTGGACGCCAAGGGCGAGTTCATCAGTCGGGTCCTCGACAGCTATTTGGGCCGGACCGAGGCTGATCTCCTGGTGATGGGCGCCTACGGCCACTCGCGACTTCGCGAGTTGATCCTCGGCGGCGCCACCGAGCACATGCTGAGACGCGCTCAGCTTCCGGTCCTGATGTCCCACTGATCAACCCTTGACGGGGATCAAGGTGAGCCGCCCGGCGCAAGGGCAGCTTGAGGAAAATCGGAGGTGAGCTCATGACCTATCGCGACATCCTTGTTCATATCGATGACACGCCGGCGTCGGAAACGCGCGCGGCCGCCGCCGCCGAGTTGGCGCTTAGGTCCAACGCCCATCTTGGAGGCGTCTTCCTCAAAAGCGAGTTCCTGCGCAACTATATGGCCGGTGAAGCCCTGGCCTACATGTCGCCCAGCGACACCGCCTCCATCCTGAAGGACCATGCCTCGGCGATCCTCCAGGCCTCGGAGCGGGGCCGCGAGATTTTTGAGTCCGCAGCGGGCAGGGCCGGCGCATCCTCCGAATGGATGGTGATTGACGGTGACTTCACCGCCCCGATGTCGGCTTGTGCGCGACGGTTCGATTTGACCATCTTCCCCACCATCGCCTGCGCGGCGCTTGGCCAGCACACCATAAGCGCGGCGGATCTGGGTCTGAGTAGCGGCGGGCCAGTGCTGGTGTCGCCTGAGCATGGGCTAATGCGCAATCTGGGAAAGCGGGTGCTGATCGCCTGGAAGGGAACGCGCGAATCCGCTCGGGCCTTGCGCGACGCCTGGCCGCTGATCATGGGAGCCGAGCAGGTCCATATCCTGGTCGTGTCACCGCACGGCGAAGGCGGCCCCGACGGCTTGCTGCAGCGCCACTTCGAACGGCACGGCCGCGACGCGAAGCTCATTGTCGACCGCAGCTCGGACGCCTCGGCCGCGGCGGTCCTGCGCGCCCAGGTCAAGGCGCTGGACATCGATCTTGTGGTGATGGGCCTGTATGGCCGAAGCCGAATCCAGGAGCGCGTGCTGGGTGGCGTCAGTCACGACCTGGTCAGTGACCCGCCGTCGGCCCTCTTGATCTCGCACTGACGGCCAAACCCGCCAGCGCCTTCCGCGCAGGCCTGGGCGGTCTCCGAGGAGCAGCGTCCGTCCGCGCCTGGGAAGCCGCGATCGGCCTATTGAGCCATGCGAACGAGCGCGCTGCGGTTGCAGATGCGGAAGCTGCGGGTGCTGGCGAATTCCACCACCATGGCGCTCTGAAGTTGGGTCAGCATCCGCGAGACGGTCTCGATGGTCAGGCCCAGATAGTCGGCCATATCCTGGCGGCCCATCGGTAGGGTCACGGCCTCGGTGGCGCGGCGCGTGGAGAGGTCAAGAAGGAAGCTGGCCACCCGCTCCGCAGCGGTTTTACGCCCCAGAAGCAGCAGGTGGTCCTGTGCGCGATCCAGTTCGCGATTGGTCGCCGCCCAGGTGAGGCGGCCGAACGCACCGTCCCCGGCGACCGCGTGTAGCGCCGAGGCCTTCACGACCAGGATGCTGCAGTCACAGAGGGCTTCCGCCGAGAAGCGGTGGCGGCCGTCCGGTTCGACCCCGAACATCTCATCGGAATAGTAGAAGCCGCCGATCTGTCGCCGGCCGTCGCTCATGATGCGAGTTGTCCGCACGACGCCGCTGATCACACGATAAATGAGGTCGGCGTCTTCATCCTGGCCGTAGATTTCCTCGTCCTTCGCGAAGCTCATGCGGACGCCCATGCCCATCATGATGTCCGATGATGCGGCCTTCGTCTCGCCACGGAGCCTGGTTGCCTCGTCGAGGCTTTGCGTTTGGGTCATCGGCCAGTCCCTTGTTCGATGACCCATGGCTAAGCCTTGCCGGCTTGAGCCGAAATTCGTGTCTTCCCCCTAAGTAATTCTACGGAGGGCGTTTTGAGGTGGCGCCGGTTCTCCGCGGCCCGGGTGGACCGCGCGCTCCTGCGGGCGATGGCGGCGCGTCTGATCTCACCGAAGCGGTCTTGCAGTGCGCGCAACCTCGGTCCGTCTCGCCGGCTGGCCTGACCGCGCAGCCTCTTCCGTGGGACGGGTCCGAGCAGCAGGCGAAATCGACGTATGAGGACGGGTTGGTGGCTCTCGGAGAGCCAGGCGCGCGGGCCGTTTCCGCCTAACCGGCGGACTTCGCGGGACTAATTGGGCGCGGGAAAATCCCCCGCGTTGGCGGGGAAATGAATGGTCGGAGTGGCAGGATTCGAACCTGCGACCCCCGCGTCCCGAACGCGGTGCTCTACCAGACTGAGCCACACTCCGACTTGAGGAGGGGGCTTATAGAGGAGCGCTTTCCGTGCCGCAAGCGACCCTTAGGGGCGTTGCATCCGGGGAAGGCTTGCGCTATCTCCACGCCCTCGCGCGGGCCCCGGCCCAGCGGCGTTCCTGCTGGGGAATGGTGTAATGGTAACACAGCGGTTTTTGGTACCGTCGTTCTAGGTTCGAGTCCTAGTTCCCCAGCCAAGACTTTTCAGGGACTTACGAGCCCTGCGCGCCTTGCCTATCGGTGTGGTTTACAGCGCGGTTTACAGTTTCCGTTTCTGCCCTGTTCCGGTTGATCCGCTCGATCATCGCCAGGCCCATTTGTTCGCCCGTGATCCTGCGAAACCTCAGCATCGCCCGTTCTCGTCGTCGGAAAGGCAGATGGGAGTTTTCGGCCCGATTGTTGAGCTGGCGTCCCGTTTCCTGGAGATCGGCGGCGCCGATCTCTTTCAGTGCTGCGGCGTAGGGCCGGAGTTTGTCCGTGACGATGGCTCGCGGACATCCGTGGCGCTTCATCGCCCTTTTTGATGAATTTCAGCGCCGCAGCCTTGTCACGCGTGGTGGTGACGAAGGATTCCAGCACCTCGCCCTCGTGATCGACGGCGCGCCACAGGTAGCGCATCTGGCCGTTGATTTTCACGTAGACCTCGTCGAAATGCCAACGCCACGGGGTGTAGGCGCGCATGTGCTGAACGCGCCTCCTGCGGATCTCGGAGGCAAACATCGGACCGAACCGGTTCCACCAGAGCCGCGCCGTCTCGTGGCAGATGTCGATGCCGCGCTCGAACAGCAGGTTCTCGACGTTACGCAGGGCCAGCGGGTAGCGCAGGTACATCATGACCACCAGGCGGATCACCTCCGGCGAGTTGTCGAACCAGCGGAACGGATCGTGGACCTTTTCTGACGGGCCATTTCGCCCACCTAAACCCTACCCATTGTTGGCCGGTGCATTTGGGCTGACAAGGCCGGGTAGGGGGCCGCGGTTTACGAGACCGGACCCACGTCGCAATCCGTCGCCGAAATCTCCCGGCAATCCCACTCGCTTCATCGAAGGCTGGGCGCTGATCTAGCCTCGCGGCGACAGGATCATGATGGTGGGCGCCCCTGTCGTGGGGTCGATGCCTTCGGGCGCACGGGCGTTGGAATCCAGGTCTTTGGCCAGGCTGTCGATATCCACGGTCGTTGGCACGGGCGGGGCGCCAGTCCGTTCGGACATGATCTGGCGCAGACGTTCGAACTGGCTCTCGCTGCAGTCCAGGCCCTCCACCGGCGGGGTGCGGCCAAGCAGGATCGCCTCGCAGCGATCGAAGGCGGCCCTGGGTTGCGCCAGGGTCGTCTTGGACCCGGTCGTCGTACCGGCCGGGATCGGCGAGATCGTCAGGTTGGTCCTGGGCGCCGCGGCGTTGTCCATGCGGATGGAAGCCGGCGAGATAGGCCGGTTGTCGCCGATCTGGCCCATCTGGATGGCGGGACTGATCGGGCCGGCCCTCGCCGACTGAGCCCCTCCGGCGAGGATCAGCCCCGCCACGGCCGAGGCAAGGAGGCCCTGAACGGTCACGCCGCGACGCCTCAACGGGCGACGACCATGACGTGGCCGGGCGACTGCTGCACCGAAATGCTTGTCATACCAGTATAGGTGATCCCGCCTGCTGTGGTGGCCGCGCCGTTCTGCACGATAGAGAAGGCCAGGCCTGCGCCTCTCTGGGCCAGGTCGGCGATGTTGCCGCCATTGGTCTGTTCGATGGAGCCTGTCAGGTTGTCACCGTCCTGTGTCAGCGCAGCGGAATTTCTCCCGCCATCTTGGCTGATATGGCCCATATTCCCCGAGCCGCTCTGGTAGAGGCTAGCGAAACTCCCGCTCAGGGTTGGGGTCAGAAGTCCCTGGTTGACCAAGGCGTTGTTGTAGTCTCCCGACTGGCCGACCTCGCCATAGTCACCGTCGGCGGCCTGGGTGATCGCAGCGCTGTTGCCGCGGCCTTCCTGGGCGATGACGGCCGAATAGCCGGCGCCCGGCCCGGCTCCGGTGAGCCGCGACAGGAAGCCCGCGGGCAGCAGGGATCCGCCGCCCAGCGCGGTTGCGCCACTGACCTGGCGTTGGCTGATGTTGGCGGTATTGGAAACGCCGTCCTGGCCGATGTAGGCGACTTGGTCGGCGCCACCGCTCTGGCTGATGCTGGCGATATTGGCAGCCAGGGAGCCCACCTGCAGGACATGGGCCGTCGCGCCCTCGCCGTCTTGGGCGATGCAGGCCGCGCCGTTGGCCTGGGCCGTCTGGATGATGGTGGCGTTCGCGCCTTCGGCCCCGGCGCCCTGGCTGATTTCGGCCACGTTTCCGGTGCTGACCAGACAGGTCGCTGCGGCAGGACCCGAGAAGGCCAGACCCCAGAAGGCCGCCGAGATCAAAAGGCGCCGAGAAACTTTGCAGCCGATCATCTTGGTATTCCCACCTCCTGGACTCGTCAGGGTGACGCTGACGCGCCACCCTGACCTCAGAAACGCCCTACTGCTTAATGGTCGCGGTGTTGCGGTCGCCGCTCTGACTAATCGTGCTGGCGCCGCCGACGATGCTCTGTGTTACCAAGGCGACGTTGTAACTTCCTCCTTGGGTGATGACGCTCGAACTGGCGTTCCCGGCATTCTGGACCAGATCGACCTTGTTGGCATCGCCGTTCTGCATGATCGTGCTGGAGTTACCGTCCTTGATTTCCTGTTTTACATTGATCGAGTTGTCGTTTCCAAATCCGGTGATAAGGCTGAAATTGTTGTTGCTGAATTGGCTGACGGCGGTGTTGTTATTGTTGCCTATCCGCGCCGACATCGAAATATTTCTCTCGCCCGTCTGCGTGAATGTTGTTTTGGAGCCGTTACCGACGTCGCTAATGGAGGCGACCGAATAATTGCCTGACTGGTTGATGTTCGCAGTATTATTGTCGCCCAACTGGATGACCGAAGAGCCGCCGCCCAACCGCGTATCGCTCTGGCTCTGGATGATGGTGGCTGCGTTCGCGTCACCAGTTTGGAAGACCGATGCCGCCAGCCCCACGCCCTTCGTATTGTTTTGGTCGATGGTGGCGGTGTTGACGCCAACGCCGCTTGACACTTGGGTGACGGATACAATTGCGAATGCGCCAGCCTGTTTGATGCTCGAAGTGTTACCCGCCGCGCCTGACTGGTTGACTGTCGCCCACGCGCCCTTCGAGCTCGCCAGCTGGTCGATCGTCGATAGGTTGAGGGCCCTGCCGGCCTGGGTCACAGTGGCTTTGGCATGAAAGAATTTTAGGCCATTCCCTGCCTGAGTGATGGTCGACGCGCCTTGGGTTCCGTCGTTCTGGGTTACCTTCGCGTCGTTATAGTCGCCGGTCTGGGTAACGCTGCTGGTGTTGCCGGCCGCCAGCGCCGCGGAGGCGCCGAGGCTGATTGCGAGCGCCGAGACGGCGCCCAGCGTCAGAGTTCTGAAAGTCATTGTCTGGTCTCCTCAAAGGTTGCGGTGGGCGAGGCGTCGACCGCCTGGCCCTGGGGTTGGAACGAAATGTCCTCGACCGTTCCCGGCAGTCTGGCCGAAGCCATGCTGAAGCGGTCGGTCTGTCGCGACGCCTCAACAGGCGTCGACCGAGCGGCGATGGTGGCGCCCCGACCTTCCGGGCGGATCTTGATGATGCAGCCGCGGTCGCGGGACTTCAGCGCATCGCAGAAATCCTGGGCGGCGGCGGTGTCGGAGAATCCTGCCACCAAGGCCCGGTAGAGCGTCTGACCGCCCCGTTCGACGGGCTCCACCAGCCGCGCCTTGCCGTCCACATAGGCCGGGAAGGCGGCCGCAGTGTCCCGCCAGCCCGTCTCGGCTAAGGCCGCGGAGGTATAGGCGCCGATCTGCACAGCTGTCCGGCCCAGCGGCGCGGAGCGCGTGGGCGCCGCGGTCGCGAACTTTTGGGCCGGCTCCGCAGGCGCGGACGCGGCCCCTCGCGGCGTCGGCGCGGGGTAGGAAACCGGGATCATCGACGGGGCTTCGGCCGTCCGCCTCGGCGGCAGGG
>NZ_JBBKVV010000195.1:0-2687 GCF_037968635.1 Phenylobacterium sp. | reverse complement strand
GGCGACGTGGTGGCTCTGCGCAAGGCCGCCGCCACCGCCGAGGCCGCCGCCGATCTCTTCGACCGCAACCGCCGCCCCGACGGCTGGGCCCGCGCCCGCTGCGAGCAGGCCTTCTGCGCCATGCTGGGGGCCGAACTGTTCGGCGATGACGGCCTGAACGCCGCCGCCGACCTCGCCTTCCGCGAAGCCCGCGCCGCCGCTCGAGGGGGGCTCGCCCTGCCGCTGGCCGACGTCGGCATCGCCGCCCTCGAAGGCCGCTCGCGCATGGCCTCAGGCGACGCGCAGGCCGCCCGTGTCGTGGCCGCCCGCTTCACCATTCCGATTCAGGGCCTGATGGTCCTGACCAAGCGCTGCCGCGCCGCCCGGTTGTTGGCTGTCGAGGCCCGGCTTGTCCGCGCCGACCTGCTGCTGGGCTGGGGCGCCCGCCTGAAGGACCGCGATCTGCTGCAACAGGCCCTGGACGACGCCGACGCCGCCGTCGACGGTCTGGACGCCGCCTATGAACCCCTGACCTGGGCCCGGGCCGCGGCCTTGCGGGGCCAGGCCTTGGCCCTGCTGGGCGACGCCGGCGGCCAGATCGAGAGCGTGGCTGAGGCCGTCAACGGCCTGGCCGACGTCCTCAATGAACTCAGCCGCGATCACAGCCCGCTGGACTGGGCCCGGGTCCAGACCGCCCTGGCCGAAAGCCTCCAGTCCTTGGGTGAGGCCGGCGCCAGCGAGCGCGCCTACGAGCAGGCCGTCACCTGCTACGACCGCGCCGCCATGGTGCTGAAGGAAATCCCGGCGCTCGCCCTGGGCGCCGTGGCCGCCTCCAACCGCGCCCTCTGTCTGGCCAGGTCGGCCGAGCTTTCCGGCGACCTCAATGTACTGGACGCCGCCGAGACCGCCTTCCGCATCGAGCTCACCGCCATGTCGCCCGGCCGCGATCCCACCGCCTGGGCCCTGCTGCAGGTGAACCTGGCGCGTCTCTACGAGGCTCGCCTGGACATCACCGGCCGCGACCGCGGCGAACGCGCCGCCGCCGCCCACGCCCTCAACGCCGCCCTCGACGTCTTTGCAGAACAGGGCCTGCGCTCACTGAGCATCGTCGCCTCAGACGCCCTGGCCCGCCTGAGCCACACGAGCCCGCGCCCGGCCTACTAGAGCGGGATGCGAAAAAGTGGGAACCGGTTTTTCGCGTCAATCCCGACCTAAACCCAAGGAAGCGATCACGTTTTATGATTTTGGATCGGTTCGATCCAAAATCATCGTGACCTAGGCCGCCGCCACGTCGCCGGTCTGGCGGCGCATGCGCCAGAAGCGGATGGTCCGCTGGGCGGCTTCGCGGGGCAGGTTTTCGTAGAGTTCGCCATACTCGCGCGCCCGGCCCATGGCGTTGGAGTCGCGGTCCAGGATCAGGACGGCGAAGGTCAGGTACAGCGACCGATCAAAGCCCGCCGCCTTGCAGACGATGGACAGGGCGTCCAGTTCACGGCGCTCCAGAATCCGCCGGGCGGTATGGAAATCGATGTCCGCCAGTTCGCACAGGGCCACCAGGAACTTGGTGGTCTCGCGGTTGCGCAGGAAGCCGGCCAGCACCGGCGGGGTGATGGCGCCGCGTAGCCGCAGGATGCGGACGGCCTTCTCGGCCTCCACATAGTCGCCGGGCAGGGCGCCGTCGCGGGCGGCCAGGGTCTTTCGGCCGGCGGCGAGCGCCTGGTCCAGTTCGTCAGGATCAATGTCGTGGTTGCGCTCCAGGATCTGGTCGCGAAGCCTGGCCTCCACCACGAAGTACATCTCGTTCAGCAGGTCCGCGGGCATCGCCTTGCGGGCGACGACGGCGGCGTGCAGGGCCGGGTTCTCGGCGGCGCGGTCGATGACCAGTTCGTGGGTCTCGCGGGACATCTCGGCGCCCTGGTTGGCCAGCAGGGTTCCCAGAGTCTCGTCGTCGCCGCGCTCCACGATCGCCTCGGACACCGACATCGGTACGACGGGCCGCTGCGAAATGGCGCGCAGGTGGTCCTGGCCCCGCGTGCGGGCCACGGACAGCAGGTCGTCCTCGGTGAGCGCGGTGGAGCCTTCCAGCAGCGGACGGGCCACGTCGATGGACGGGTCACGGGCCAGGCTGCGGATCAGGCCGGCGGGGGCGGGATCGATGCCCGACATGCGTTGGGCCAACTCCGCGCGGACAGCTTCTTCCATTTCGCCGGCGAGTTGGGTCAGGATGTCGTCGAACAGGGACAGTTCCGCGGCGGCGCGAGGTTCGTCGGTGGTGAAGAACAGGTCGGTGACGCCACGCAGCAGTTCACGCCGCCGGGAGCTGGAGGGCTCCTGCGCCAGTTCGATCAGGTCGTGGAGCTTGGTGCGCGTCATCGGGATCTCAGAACGGGCGGCCGCCGAGGTCATTGTCTGAAGCATCGTCGTCGGCCTTCTTGGCCGCCGGTTCGTCCGTCGGGCCGATCAGGACGTAGCCGCCCTCGGCTTCGGGGATGGCGTCGGGCGCCAGTCCGTACTCGCGGTGCATGGAATAGAGCCGGGACGGTTCGCCGGTCCGGCGCGTCACCGCCGAGGCGTCCGCCATGTTCTGCGGCGCGGCGACGGCGGCCTGCTCGGGCAGGGGCGGCGGGCCGCCATAGAGGCTGGAGGGCGGCGGCGCATAGATCGGCGGCGAGGACGAGGTCTGCTGCTGGTCCAGGGACGGCGCGGGC
>NZ_JBBKVV010000194.1:0-2567 GCF_037968635.1 Phenylobacterium sp. | reverse complement strand
CACATGGGCAATGTCGGCACCAATGTCGAAGACCTGGAACAGATGTCGGGCGGCGCCAGCACGGCGGCCCGCGGCGCGATCTTCCGCGACGTGCCCACCCCGCCCGCCAACTGGCGCGCCGACAGCGACCTGGACGGCTGGATGAAGCGGCGCGGCGTTGTGGGTCTGGCCGGCATCGACACCCGGGCCCTGACCCTCGCCATTCGCGAGAAGGGCATGCCCAACGGCGTTATCGCCCACGCCCCGGACGGCAAGTTCGACCTGCCGGCCCTGAAGGCCAAGGCCCGCGAATGGGGCGGCATCGAGGGCCTGGACCTGGCCAAGGACGCCTCGTGCCTGCAGCCCTTCGTCTATGAGGAGGGCCTCTATGCCTGGCCCGAGGGCTACGCCAAGCCCGCGGCCAGCCCCAAGTACGACGTGGTGGTCATAGACTACGGCGTGAAGCGCAACATCCTGCGCTCCCTGGTCTCCATCGGCGCCCGCGTCACCGTGGTGCCGGCCTCCACCTCCGCCGAGGAGGTGCTGGCCCGCAAGCCGGACGGCGTCCTGCTGTCCAACGGCCCTGGCGACCCAGCCGCCACCGGCCAGTACGCGGTGCCCGAGATCCGCAAGCTGGTGGACAGCGGCACCCCGGTGTTCGGCATCTGTCTGGGCCACCAGATGATGGCGCTGGCGCTCGGCGCCCAGACCATGAAGATGGAACAGGGTCACCACGGCGCGAACCATCCCGTGAAGGACCTCACCACCGGCAAGGTGGAGATCGTGTCCATGAACCACGGCTTCACCGTCGACCGCGATAGCCTGCCAAGTCCGGTGAAAGAGAGCCACATCTCGCTGTTCGACGGCACCAACGCCGGCCTGGAGTTGGAAGGCCGCCCGGTGTTCTCGGTGCAGCACCACCCCGAAGCCTCCCCCGGTCCGACCGACGGCCTCTATCTGTTCGAGCGCTTCGCCGGCTTGATGGACAAGGCCAAGGCCTAAGCGGCCAGAGCCTCGATCAGGGCCAGGGCCGCCGGGCTGACATAGCCCGCCTTGCGCGTGATCAGACTGACGGGATTGGACACCGCGAGGTCGGCCACCGTGATGGCGGCGAGGCTCGCCGCGGCGCGTTCCTCGGCCACGGCGCTGACCGGCATGAGGGCCAGGCCAAAGCCCGCCTCCACCAGCCGCTTCTGCGCCGTCAGGCTGTCCACGGCGGTGAAGGGAATTTCCGCGACGCCCCGAGTCAGGAACTGGGCCAGCAGCATTCCCGACCAACGCTCGTCCCGGCCCTCCGGCGGCGGGAAGCCTAGCCAGGGTTCGTCCTTCAAATCGCGCAGGCTGGCGACCTTTTCCCCCGCCAGCGGATGCTCCGGGGCGCAGACCACCACCAGGGCCTCGGGCGCGCAGGCTCGGTTCTCCAGGTCCGGCGAGACATCTTCGAAGTAGCGCAGGCCGAAAGTCGCCTCCCCGCGCCGCACCAAGTCGCTGACCTGGGCGCTGGTCGCGGTGCGCAGGGTCAGCGCCACCTTCGGAAATCGCTCGGCGAACTGTTTCAGGGCCTGGGCGAGATCGGCGCCGGCCAGGGTGCCCACCACCGCCACCGATACCGGGCCGCCGTCTCCAGCCTGCAGCGCCCGCATTGCGGCGGAGGCGTCCTCCAGCGCGGCCAAGACCCGCTCGGCATGCGGCAGCAGGGTTTGCCCTGCCTGGCTCAGCTCCACGCCGCCAGGCAGGCGTTCGAAGACCGGCATCCGCAGTTCGCCCTCGAGGAGCGCGATCCGCCGGCTGATCGCGGGCTGCGACCGTCCCAGCTGATCGGCCGCTCCGGAAAACCCACCCATCCGCGCGATCGCGACGAAGGTGCGCAGGGCTTCAGTATCCATGCAAATTCCTGATCACAATGACCAACTATATGCATTTGTCGGATGTCGCCAGCCTGTCTACCTCTCCCCGCCTCCCCACCAGCGAGGCGATCATGACTGCACAACAACAGGCCGCCCGGGCCTTCCAGGCCCTCCACCAGTCTCCGCACGGCTTCATCATGCCCAACGCCTGGGACGCGGGCAGCGCCCTGATCCTTGCCGCAGCGGGCTTTGACGCCATCGGCACCACCAGCGCCGGGATCGCCTTCTCCCTGGGCAAGCAGGACTACCGGGTCAATGAGCCGGCGCTGGCCGTGACCCGCGACGAGATGTTCGACCGCTGCGGTCAGGTGGTGGAGGCTGTCCCCCTCCCCGTGAGCGGCGACCTGGAGGCGGGCTACGGCGACGCGCCGCAGGATGTCGCCGACTGTGTGCTCCAGGCTGTCGAGATCGGGCTGGCCGGCTGCAACATCGAGGACCGGCCGGCCGGCGAGGCGGAGCGGCTCTATGCGCCCGGCCTGGCGGCGGAGCGCATCGCGGCGGCGCGGCAGGCGGTGGACGCCCAGGGCGCCAACCTCGTCATAAACGCCCGCACGGACGCCTGGCTGGTCTGCAAGGATGATCCGCTGGCCATATCCATCCAGAGGGCCAACCAGTACCTGGAGACCGAGGACCAGGTTCACGGGACCGGCGATCTCCCGCACGAGGGTCCGGACTGTCGGC
>NZ_JBBKVV010000193.1:0-35975 GCF_037968635.1 Phenylobacterium sp. | reverse complement strand
GGGAAGGCTTAGGTGCAGGGGCAGGGCGATGACGACATTGAGCGCCGCCCAGACCAGGCAGGCGCCCCGCCAGCCAATCTCATGCTCCAGCCAAGCGGTCATCGGCCAGCCGATGGTGCTCGCGAAGCCCGCGATCAGGGTCACCCCGGTGATCGAGCGCCGGGCCTCGGCCCCGAACCAACTGACCAATCCCGCGAACGCGATGTCGTATAGCCCCGCCGACATGCCCAGGCCGATGATCAGCCACGATGCGATCAGAGCGATGGGAGTCTGGGAAATCGCAAGTCCCACCAGTCCCGCGGCGAACAGCAGGCTGGCGGCGGTCAGGGGCGGGCGACCACCGCGCTGGTCCACCAGCCTGCCGACCCGGGGGCCGGTCACCGCCTGCAGCAGCAGGGCGGCGGAAAAGGCCAGGAACACGCCGGAGGTGGACATCCCCACATCGGCCGCCATGGGCTTGGCGAGCGTCGCGGGCAGGTAACTCGAGCACGCATAGCCGATGGTCTGGGTCACCCCCAGGGTCAACACCGCTCGGCGCTGCGTGAAGATCATGGTTGGCGGCGGCTGGGCAAATGGACGGTCTCCGACGCCGGAAGCGCGTTAGAGACTAAGCTTAAGCGGAGTCCATGGACCGACATAGACTCCGCCTGTCCGAATGAAGGCTCAGCCCTGTCCATCCCTGCCGGACCGAGGGTGGCCGATCACCACGGAGCTCGGCCGATGCGGCTGGAATCAGCGGGTTGTCAGTGTCCTGGACGCGGCTGAAATCCCCGCGGCGCCTTCACCTTTGCAGGCACATGCTCCGGCGCCTGGCCGTGCTGCGGCTTGGGCGCGGACTTGGGGAAGCTGAAGTTGGTGGATGGATTTTGTTGATCGAAGCCCTTGGTCATCGGCCTGTCCTCCCGTCCCACTAACGCTCAAGCCGGATCCGCCGGTGCGCCGGCGGGGCGCACATCTACGTGAATCGAGAGCTCGCTCTTGCCGGGATCGCCCAGGATCATGCCGCCGATCGGCGTGGCTTCCTCTGGCGTGCGGCTCACCGCCACCGGGATCAAGGCCGCCGACTCCGCCAGGCCGTTGGTGGGATCGAACTCCATCCAACCGAGGCCGGGCAGGAACACCTCGCACCAGGCATGGGTGGCGCCCGCCCCTCTGACGCTCGAATGGCGTGGCGAGTAGAGGTAGCCGGTGACGAAGCGGGCCGCGTAGCCCAGCCTCCGCAGGGCTTCCACCATCAGCCAGGCGAAATCTCGGCAGGTGCCCGAGCCCATGGTCACCGTGAAGGCGGGCGTCTGGGTGCCTTCCTCGTCGCGCTCGCGATAGTCGAAGTGCTGGTGGATGTAGCGGTTCAGCCGCTGCAGGAAGTCCAGGGCCGGCTCATAGGTTCCGCCGGCCTGGGCCCGGACCCAGTCCAGCAGCATGCCGTTGGGGTCGTCTGTCGCCGGATCGACAAAAGGGGCCAGGATCGTGCGGTCGCCACGGTCGTAGACGATGGGCATGGCCGTATGGGGATTGTCGATCGCCAACGGCGCCAGCGGCGCCGGGAACCGCTCTATGGTGAGCCGGCTTATGATCGTCAGGGCCTCGGATCGTCCCTCAGGGGTCATCAGGCATACGCAGTTCCCGAGCGCGTCATAGACCCAGCGCGTGGCCGCCGGCATCGAGAAGCTCATCGAGGCTTCCACCACGCGGGTCGCGTGACTGTCGCGCGGCCGGAGAAGCAACCGGTGCCGACCAAATCCCACCGGTCTCTCATACAGGTAGCGTGTCTCGTGACGGATAGTGAGCCGGGTCATCTTGCGCCACGAACGGACGGGTCGGGCCGAGGTTCCGGCGACTGGGGCCGGGGCCTAGGGCTTCCCGTCGCCGGCGCCCTGGCCGCCTGTCGTGCCGATGCCCGCGCCCTCGGCGGCCGGCGAAGTGGCCTGCATTGGGGGCGGGGAGCCATCGGCGGGCACCGCGCCGGTGACGCCGGCGTCCGGGGCCGTCGCCGCGCCGGTTCCGGCCACCGCATCGGTGTCGGGCATCGCCGCGCCGGTGGCGTTGGGCTTGTCGTTGCAGGCGGCGGTGGAGAGCGCCAGGGTCGACACGGCCGCCAGGGTGAGGATCACTCGCATGGGAAGCTCCTTCGAAGGGTAGAAACCCGGAACGACCGACGCGCCGCACCGTTCCAGGCGCAACCCTCGCGATCCAGCTTGTGGCCACGCTTGGCGTCCCGCCCCGATGTGGTATGGACGCCGCTCCCACGGGCCCCCGCCCGATTGAATGCGACGTGCATGTCCGACAACGGCCCCGAGGTCGATCCGCCCGAGCCCGACGGGGCCTCGCCCCCAGAGGCGGCGGAGGCCACAGAGACACCGTCGCAGGTCGATGAGCTTCCCGACGCCGGCGCCGGTACTCCAGAACCCGACATGATGCGAGACCCGGAGCCCGATCCGGAGCCGGAGCTCACGCCGGAGCCCGATCCGCCGGCTGAAGTGGTCCCAGGTTCAGAGCCGCAATCCGAGATCGCGCCCGGCCCGGTGACCGCCGCCGCCGATGGCGTGACACCGATCTGGATGCGCCGGCCCTGGCAGATCGGCGCAGGCGTTGCGGCCTTGCTGCTCATCCTCATGGTCTGGCTGGTGGGCTCTCTGCCGCTGGGCCAAGCCTTGGAGCCCCTGGAAAACCCGACCCTTGTGCTGGTGGCCGCCGACGGTCGTCCCATCGCCCGGCGCGGCTCCTACAAGGAAGAGCCGGTCGTGGTCGCGCAGATGCCCAAATACGTCTCAGGCGCCTTCGTCTCCATCGAGGACCGCCGATTCTACAGCCACGTGGGGATCGACCCCAAGGCCATCGCCCGCGCCATGAACGCCAACGCCAAGGCCGGCGGCGTGGCCGAGGGCGGGTCAACGATCACCCAGCAACTGGCGAAGAACGCGTTTCTGTCCAACAAGCGCACCCTGCGCCGCAAGGCCCAGGAGGCGATTATCGCCCTCTACCTTGAGGCCCGGCTGTCGAAGGACGAGATCCTCTCGCGCTACCTGTCCTCGGTCTATTTCGGCGACGGCGCCTTTGGCCTGCGCGCCGCGGCCCGGCACTATTTCGACAAGACTCCCGAGACCCTCTCTATCGGCGAAGCCGCCATGCTGGCGGGACTGGTCAAGGCGCCCTCACGCCTGGCGCCCACCGAGAATCTGGAGGGCGCACGCGAACGCATGCGGGTGGTGCTGGGCGCCATGGCCGACACCGGCCTGATCACCGCGGCCCAGGCGCGCAGCGCGGCCCGAGGCGTGCGTCCCTATGGCGGCCGTAAGCCCATTCCCACCGGATCCTACTTCGCCGACTGGGTGATCCCCCAGGCCAAGGCGGTGCTGGAGGCGAGTTACGGCGAGACGGTGGTCAAGACCACCCTGGACACCAAGCTCCAGGCCCAGGCGGAGAAGATCCTGGCCCGCGCGCTCGACCGCGACGGCAAGGTGCTGAATGTCGGCCAGGGCGCCCTTGTGGCCATGCGCACCGACGGCCGGGTCGTCGCCATGGTGGGGGGGCGGGACTACAAGGTCAGCCAGTTCAATCGCGCCGACGCTGCCCGCCAGCCGGGCTCCGCCTTCAAGCTTTTCGTTTATCTGGCCGCGCTGCGGGAAGGCTGGACACCCACCAGCCCGATCCTCGACGCCCCCGTCGAAGTTTCCGGCTGGAAACCCCGGAACCACGAGGTGAAGTACGCTGGCCGCATGGTCCCGCTGATCACCGCCTTCGCCAGCTCCTCCAACGTGGCCGCCGTGCGCCTGGCCAAAGAGGTCGGGCGCGACGACATCGTCCGCACAGCCCGCGATCTCGGCATCACCGAAACCATTCCCAACGACCTGACCCTGGCGCTGGGCACCGGGCCCATGAGCCTCGTGCAGCTCACCGCCGCCTACGCCGCCATCGACGCCGGCGAGGCGCCGGTCATCGCCCACGGGCTGGCCAGCTTCCGCAAACCCAGGACCGTCCACAAGCTGGGCAAGGCCGAATTGGCCGGCATGCGCGACCTGCTGCGCTCGGCCACCCAGCGCGGAACCGGCATCGAGGCCGCCATCCCCGGCGCCTTCGGCAAGACCGGCACCACCCAGGATTATCGCGACGCTCTGTTCATCGGCTATGTCGGCGATCTGGTCGTCGGGGTGTGGGTCGGCAACGACGACAACGCCTCGATGAACGGCGTGGTCGGCGGCGGCCTGCCCGCCAAGATATGGAAGGAGTTCGCCTCCTACGCCGTGAACCGCGACGCGCCCAAGCGCGCCTTGGTGCAAGGCCCGCCCGTGGAGACGGAAGACCTGGCTATTCCGGAGCTGCCCGCTGACGGAGCCGTGACGCTGGGGCCTGAGGCGCCGGCTGTCGAAACCCCGCCTGAGGCGCCGGCCGCTCCTGTGGCGCCTGTCCCGCCTCCAGCCCCGGCCGGCCCAGCGCCAAAACTCTAGCCACAGAATTGCGCCGCGGCTCAGCTTGTAAGAACAAATAGGGAACGATAGGGTCGCCGCATGGTGGCCCTGACGCTGAAGCGTAAACTCGAAATCCTCTCCGACGCCGCCAAGTACGACGCCTCCTGCGCCTCGTCAGGCACGGTGAAGCGGGACTCCGTCGGCGGGAAGGGCGTGGGGTCCACCGACGGCGGCATGGGCATCTGCCACGCCTACGCGCCCGACGGTCGCTGCATCAGCCTGCTGAAGATCCTGCTCACCAACTTCTGTGTCTATGACTGCGCCTACTGCGTGAACCGGGTGTCCTCCAACACCCCGCGCGCCCGGTTCAGCGTGCACGAGATCGTCGACCTGACCCTGAGCTTCTACAAGCGCAACTATATCGAGGGCCTGTTCCTCTCCTCCGGCATCATCAAGAGCGGCGATTACACGATGGAGGAGATGGTCCGGGTGGCGAAGTCGCTGCGGATCGACCACGACTTCCGGGGCTATATCCACCTCAAGGTGATCCCCGAGGCCTCGCCCGCCCTGGTCAATGAAGCCGCCCTCTACGCCGACCGCATCTCCATCAATGTCGAGCTGCCGCGTGACGCCAGCCTGGCCGACCTCGCGCCCGAGAAGGACGCCGTCGGAATCAAGAAAGCCATGGGCCGCGTCCGCCGCGGAATCGATCAAGCCGCTGAAAAATATATAAAAACAACGCCTCCAAAGTTCGCGCCGGCCGGTCAGTCCACCCAGATGATCGTCGGCGCCGATGCGGCCACCGACGGTGAAATCCTGGCCAAGAGCGCCGGCCTCTACGGCGCCTACGGCATGCGCCGGGTCTACTACTCAGCCTACAGCCCGATCCCCGATACGACCTCCCGACTGCCCCCGGTCCGCCCGCCCCTGATGCGCGAGCACCGCCTCTACCAGGCCGACTGGCTCATGCGCTTCTATGGCTTCACCCACGACGAGATCACGGTTGAGGGTGTCGATTTGGACCTCGACATCGACCCGAAGCTGGCCTGGGCGTTGCGCAATCGCGGCGACTTCCCCGTCGACCTCAACACAGCCGAGCGCGAGATGATGCTCCGCGTTCCGGGCCTGGGCGTGCGCAGCGTCGAGCGCATGCTCGACATCCGCCGCTACAAGTTGCTGACCCTGGACGACGTGAAGCGCCTGACGCGGCGGCTCGACAAGCTGAAGCCCTTCATCGTCACCCAGGACTGGCGGCCGGGCGCGCTCACCGACAAGGCCGATCTGCGCGCGCGCTTAACCCCGCCGACCCAGCTGAGCCTTTTCTGATGCGCGTCGTACGGCTGGCCTCCGAGATCGACTTCGCGGGCTGGCGGCAAGCGGCGCGAACCCTGCGCGGCCAAGGCGTCGCACCCGACACCGTTATCTGGACCGTCGACGGGGAGGGCGACCTGTTCGCCGATCCCGAGCCGTTGGCGCCGCCGTCGCCTGGGGGCTTCACGGTCAGCCGGGAGTTCCTGGAACTGGCCGAGGAGGTCATCCTGCACCGGTCGGCCGAACGGTTCGCATTGCTGTACCGCCTCCTCTGGCGCATGGCCGCCGAACCCAACCTGCTGCGCATCGCCACCGACCCCGACGTCGCCCGCGCCAACGACTTCGCCCGCCAGGTCAGCAAGGCGGCCCACAAGATGAAGGCCTTCGTCCGCTTCCGGTCGGTGAGCGCCGATCCCGAGGCCTATGCCGCGTGGTTCGAGCCGATGCACCGGGTGACCGAGTCTGTCGCGCCCTTCTTCGCCAGGCGCTTCGCCAACATGATCTGGTCGATCCTGACGCCGGACGTCTGCATCCACTGGAACGGCGCTCAGATGGCCACGACCCCCGGCGGCGATCCCGCCGACGCGCCGGGTGAAGACGCCCTGGAGGACTACTGGCGCACCTACTACGCCTCCATCTTCAACCCGGCGCGCCTGAAGGTCGACGCCATGACCAAGGAGATGCCCAAGCGCTATTGGCGCAACCTGCCCGAGGCGCGGCTCATTCCTGACCTGATCGCCGCCGCCGAAGGCCGAACCAACCTGATGGTCGCCCAAGCTCCCAGCCAGACCAACCGTGTGGTCCGTCAGATGGCCCGCACCGCCCGCGACGCCACCTTCGACGCGCTCGCGCCCTCAAGCCTGGAGGAGGTAGCTGCCGGTGTGGACGCCTGCCGCCGCTGCTCGCTGTACAAGGACGCGACGCAGGGCGTGCCCGGAGAAGGCCCGGCCCATGCGCGCCTGATGCTGGGTGGCCGAGCAGCCGGGCGACCAGGAAGATCTTGCGGGCCTGCCCTTCGTGGGGCCGGCGGGCCAGGTGCTGAATAGGGCGCTCGCCGAGGCCGGCGTGCCGCGCTCCGAGACCTACGTCACCAACGCTGTGAAGCATTTCAAGCACGAGCTGCGCGGCAAGCGCCGCATCCACCAGACCCCCAACCCGTCGGAAGTCACCGCCTGCCGCTGGTGGGTGGCCGCCGAGCGCCGCCTGATCCGGCCTCGGGTCATTGTGGCCCTGGGCGCCACCGCCGGGCTCAGCGTCTTCGGCAAGGCCACGCCCATCGGGAGGAACCGCGGCGTCGCCCTGCAACTGCCCGACCAGGTCCAGGGCGTGGTGACCTATCACCCGTCCTACCTCCTGCGCGTCCCCGACGCCGAGGCGAAGGCCAAGGCCTATGGACTGTTCGTCCAGGACCTCAGGTTTGCGTGGGGGCTGGCGGCTTGAGCCTGTTCCGCACCAGGGCGCCCAGCCCTATCAGGGCGATGGCCCCGCCGCAGGCCATGAAGGCGATCTGGTAGGATGCCCCCTGCGCCAGGACGCCGAAGACCATGAGCATGCCGGTCATGATCACTTGCCCTGAGAAACTCTTCACCGCGGCGATGGTGGCGCGCGTCTCGGTCGGGATGGCGTGGTGCAGGCGGGCGTCGAAGTTCACGTCCACCACCTTGAAGAGGCCGGCTGCGGGCACGATGAGAGCGACCGACCACGGCTGCAGGCTGGCGGCCGCGATGGCGATCAGCAGGCCGATGGCGCCGAAGAGCGCCAAGAACACCGGGGTCTTGGCCCCGCGGAGTCGGTAGGCGGTGAGCGAGCCGCCGGCCTGGGCCGCGCTGATGGCGGCGACGAACAGCGCGATATGGGAGGCGGGCAGGCCGGTCTCCGATCCGAAGATTGGCCAGAAACCCTCCAGGCCCCCGCCGAAGGCGTTGCTGAGTGCTGCGAAGGCGATGAAGCCCATCACCATGGGGGCGCCGGCCACCGTATGAAACCCCTGCTTGAGCAGGACCAAATAGTGGCGGCCGACCTTCAGTGTCTTGCGCGCGCGGGGCAGGGCGATGGCGGCGCAGGCCGCGCCGACCACCACCGCCACGCTGGCCCAGAGGATCGCCGTATAACCATACTGCACCGACACCGAGGCGCTGAGGGACGCGGCAAGCACGGCGGCGAACCCGACTCCCTGGGCGCGGCCGATCACCTTGCTGTAGTCCTCGGCTCGGCCCTCGCTGTGCAACTCGTCATAGACCAGCGCCTCGAACACCCCGTTGGTGAAGGCGCTCTTCGCGCCCCACAACATCATGCCCACCAGGCAGCTCAGGAAACTGGGGGAGGCGATCCAGACCAGAAAGCCGATCACCCGCAGGACCTGGGCGCCGGCCAGGATCCAGCGGCGCGAATAGCGGTCGGCCAGGACGCCCGAGGGGATCTGCAGGATGAAGGCGGTGATCGACCAGGCCATCAAGGTGGCCGAGACCTGGACCGGCGTCAGGCCTTGAGCGACGAACATCACCGTATAGAGCGGATAGATCAGGACGAAGGCGTCGAGGGCCTTGAACAGGTAGACCCGTCCGACGAAGGCCGGCACGTCCCTAAGCCAGGAAGCCGGCCTCGGCGAAGTCGAGCATTCGCTTCAGCAGGCCGTCGATGTCGCTCTCGCGGGTGGCCCCGTCCGACAGAACGTGCAGACGGTCGAACTCGGCGAAACGGTTGTTGTGGACCATCCCCAGGCAGAAATGCAGCCGCCAATAGACATTCTCGCGGGGCATGTCGGGCAGGGCGGCCAGCAGGGCATCGGCGAAACGGGCCAGGTGCGAAACGTCGTTGGTGAGCGCCTCGCGCATCTCCGCCGTGCCTTCGCTGCGGGAGCGGATGATGAACTGCACCGAGATGCGGCGGTCGTTGTCCGGCGAGGCCCACTTCAGGGGCGGGGCGAAAAGCGCCTCCAGGATGTCCCGCACCGGCGGCTTGCCGTTGTGGCGGTCGCGGGCCTCGTGGAGCATCCGGGCCCGTTCGCGGTTCAGCTCGCCGGTTCGCCGCCGGAAGATCTCGAACAGCAGGGCGTCCTTGGACCCGAAGTGGTAGTTCACCGAAGCCAGGTTCACCCCCGCTTCCGCCGTGATGTCGCGCACCGAGACGTTCTGGAAGCCGTGCAGGGCGAACAGCCGCTCAGCGGCGGCGAAGACCGCAGCCTTGGTGGCGGCCTCGTTGGGCGGATCAGGGTCGTTGGCCGGCACCGGGTCGGTCACTGGCGAATCCTCAAGGTTCGCGACGAGCTTAGCAGGCTAATGCGTGTCGCAAACGATTGTCCGCCTGCGACCTTTAGCGCGAGAGTTCCCGCATCGCCTTGTCGAGGCCTTCGATGGTCAATGGATACATCCGATCGCCCAGAAGCTGCTTCATCACCTCGATCGAGGGGGTGTAGTCCCAATGCCGTTCGGCGGTGGGGTTCAGCCAGATCATGTTCTCGTAGATGCCCGCCACCCGATCGATCCAGACCGCGCCGGCTTCCTCGTTCCAGTGCTCCACAGAGCCGCCCGGATAGGTGATCTCATAGGGGCTCATGGTGGCGTCGCCGACGAAGATCACTTTGTAATCGTGGGAATATTTGTGGAGAATATCCCAGGTGTTCAGTTTCTCCGCGTGGCGGCGACGGTTGTCCTTCCAGACGCTCTCATAGAGGCAGTTGTGGAAGTAGTAGAACTCCATGTTCTTGAACTCTGACCGTGCGGCCGAGAACAGCTCCTCACAGACCTTGATGTGGCTGTCCATCGAGCCGCCGATGTCGAAGAAGATCAGGACGCTGATCTTGTTGCGACGCTCGGCGCGCATGTTGATGTCCAGGTAGCCCTTCTCCGCAGTGCCGCGGATCGTGGCGTTCATGTCCAGTTCTTCCTGGGCGCCCTCGCGCACCCAGCGGCGCAGGCGGCGCAGGGCCACCTTGATGTTGCGGGTGCCCAGTTCGACGGAGTCGTCGAGGTTCTTATACTCGCGCTTGTCCCAGACCTTGATCGCCTTCCCGTGGCGGCCCTTGTCCTGGCCGATGCGCACGCCCTCGGGGTGGTAGCCATTGGCGCCGAAGGGCGAGTCGCCCTTGGGGCCCATGCCGCCCTTGCCCTCGTCGCCCTCGCCCTTGCCTTCCTTGGCGTCCTTCATCCGCTTGGCGAGCTCTTCCATCAGCGCCTCGAAGCCGCCCATGGCCTCGATCTGCGCCTTCTCCTCATCGGTGAGGAACTGGTCGGAGAGCTTCTTCAGCCATTCGGCCGGGATGTCGGAGACCCCGATCCCGTCGACCTTCTCCAACCCCTTGAAGACGTGGCTGAAAACCTGGTCGAAGCGGTCGAGGTTTTTCTCGTCCTTCACCAGGGCCGAGCGCGACAGGTAGTAGAATTCGTCGACGGTGCGCTCGATGACCACCTTGTCGAGCGCCTCCATGAGCATGAGGTACTCCTTCAGCGTCACCGGGACCTTGGCTTCCCGAAGCTCGGTGAAAAAGCGCATGAACATGGCAGGCTTCCCTAATAGGGGGACGAACGATTGTTTGATCCCGCGAAGATGGAGGCCCGAGCGCCGTCTGTCCAGTATGCGCCGCCCCTGCGATCAGCGTTCGCTGTCGAGCATGGCCATCTACGGCGCCGCATAGCGGTCCCACGCCGCCGCACCCTTGGGCGCTGCGCCCTCGATAGCCTCGATGTCGTGGGGCGTCAGCACGACCCGCAGGGCCCAAGCACCTCAGCCAGTCGGTCGCGTCGGCGCGCGCCGATCACCGGCACGATGGTCAGTCCCCGCGCTAGCACCCAGGCGGTGGCGATCTGGGCGCGGGTGAGGCGCTAGGCCGTCGCGCGGGCCTCAACCTCGCGCAGTTTGCGCCAGACGGTCATGCGCGAGACGCCCAGTCTCCGGGCGATCTCAACGGGACCGACGCCGGCGGCTTGAAGGGCGCGGATTTGGTCGATGGCCGATTGGCCGCGGGGACGGCGATGCAGGCCGACGGGCTCCACTGACAGCACGGCCTGGAGGGCGGCGCGCAGGGCGCGTCCGCCTTCGCCTTCGCTGCAGATCTCGGGCTCGACGATGTAGAGGCTGGCGTTGCGTTCCTCGAGCTTGTCGATGACGTCGAGGACATTGCGGCTGGAACCGGCCAGGTGTTGGAGCCGGGTCACGACGAGTTGGTCGCCCTCGCCAATGAAGTCGAGGATCGAAGTCAGGACCGTGGACTCATCGGTCATCGGGCCGGCGGGCTCCTCAGCCCGGACCACGTGACACCCGATTGCCTTCAACGTCGCCGTATCGTCCGCGGAGCGTTCGTCACGCAGCCGGACATATCCAATTCTCAGCATCCCACCCGTCGCTTTCAGCTACTGCGATGATTGACGCCAAACTCGCAAAAGCCAGGGGCCTCGTCAAAGCGTAGAACCTTAAATCTCCGCAATAATTCTCCGATTATCGGCGTTCTGTTCGCTTTACCCGCAACGCGAGCAGCCATTCTGGCGGATTAGTTAGAAAACCTATCCGCAGAACGCCTTAAAATGAACTCAAGGTCTGTCGTCGACCCGACTTTGAATCCGTACTCGCCGACCTTTTCAAACCCTGCGCGCTGATAGAATCGCTGCGCGCCGTGATTTTCGGACCAGACGCCAATCCACAGACTGCGAGGTCCTCCGGCTTCCATCCAGTCCATCGTCTCCCAAAACAGCCGTCCGCCGAGCCCGCCGTTCTGGAACGCCTTGAGCAGGTAGAAGCGCTTAAGTTCGCGACAGCTTGATGTGACCTCGGGATGAGGAAGGTCACAGGGGCCGCACTGTGCGTAGCCTACAGCCCGGCCGCCCGTCTCCACCAACCATAGCGCCTTGGCCGGGTGGGCCAGATCAGCGGCCATCGCCTCGACGGTATAGGTTCCCGCCAGGAAGGCCGCCAGATCGCCGGGGTCATAGAGGTGGGCGAAGGTGTCGCTGAAGGTTCGCGCCCCCAATTCGGACAGGACGGGCGCGTCGGCGGGGCCTGCGCGGCGGATGCTGATTTCGGACATTCGGCTCGGAGCGGTTTCGGGGTTAGGATCGATTCTGATGACTGTCGCGCTCTACACCCATGCGGACATGCTCGACCACCGCCCGGGCGCCAAGCACACCGAGCGGCCCGAACGGCTGACCGCAGTGATCGACGCGTTGAGCGACGCGTCGGACCTGGATCTAGACCCCCGCGATGCGCCACTTGTTGAGCCAAGCGACTTGGCCCGCGTCCACCTGCCTATGTACGTCCAGGCGATCTTCGACGCCGCGCCCCGGCAGGGGATGCTCATGCTGGACGAAGACACCTACATGTCGCCGGGCAGCCTGAACGCCGCCCGCCGCGCCGCCGGATCGGTGGTCCAGGCGGTGCGCGACGTGGCCGCCGGCCAGCAGCAGCGCGCCTTCTGCGCCGTCCGGCCGCCGGGTCACCATGCCGAGCCGCACAGACCCATGGGGTTCTGCATCTTCTCCAACATCGCGGTCGCCGCGCGGGTCGCCCAGTCCTGCGGGCTGAAGCGGATCGCGGTGGTGGATTTCGATGTCCATCATGGCAACGGCACCCAGGCGGCCTTCGCCGGCCACGACGACCTGTTCTTCGCCTCGGTGCAGCAATGGCCGATGTGGCCCGGCACCGGTCATCCGGACGAGACGGTCCCCTCCAACATCAAGAACGCCGTGGTGCCGCCCGGCGCCCCACGGGAAGACTGGCGGAAGGCCTTTGAGAGCCTGATGCCCCATGTCGACGCCTTCGCCCCGGACCTGATCCTGATCTCGGCGGGCTTCGACGCCCACGCCTATGACCCTGTCGGCGACGCCTTCCAGAACCTGGAGGCCCCGGACTTCGACTGGGCGACCCGGGCCATCGCCACGGTGGCGCGCAAGCACAGCCAGGGCCGGATCGTCTCGTCTCTGGAGGGCGGCTATGGCCTGGAGGCTTTGGGCCGCTCCGCCCTGGCTCACGTTCGCGCGTTGTCCGATGCCTAACCTCGGGCGCCCCGTTGCAGGGGGCCGCGGGCCTCTCTAGGTTGGCTCGCTCACCTCCGGGAACCGACATGGCCGACGCCGCTGACATCGATGGGCTTTCGTTTGAGCTGGCCCTGGCCGAGCTCGAGAAGATCGTCGCCCAGTTGGAGTCCGGCCAGGCGCCTCTCGAACAGTCCATCGAGCTGTATGAGCGGGGCGCCAAGCTGAAGGCGCACTGCGAATCCCGCCTCGAGGCCGCCCGTCTGCGGGTGGAGAAGATCGTCATGGGCGCCGATGGCGCGCCGGGGGTCGAGGCGGCGGAATTCAACTGATGCCTGAGCTTGCCCACCGCGTGACCGAGGCCGCCGACCTGGTCACCGTCGCGCTGGACGAGCTGTTGCCCCGCGCCGAGGGGCCGGAAGCCCGGCTGACGGAGGCTATGCGCTATGCGGCGCTGGGGCCTGGAAAGCGGCTGCGGCCCTTCTTCGCCATCGAGACCGGCAAGATGTTCGACCTCGACGAACGCCCGGTGCTGCGGGCGGCCTGCGCGGTGGAATGCGTCCACGCCTACAGCCTGGTGCATGACGACCTGCCGGCCATGGACGACGATGATACGCGGCGGGGGCGACCCACGGTGCATGTGGCCTATGACGAGGCCACGGCCATCCTGGCCGGCGACGCGCTGCAAACCGCGGCCTTTGAGATTCTTGGCCACCCTGACACCCACAAGGACGGCAATGTCAGGTCGGAGATGGTGTTGCGCCTGGCCCAGGCCTCAGGCGCGAGGGGCATGTGCGGCGGCCAGATGATAGATCTGCTGGGCGTGCGCGACGACCTGGGCGCCGTGGCCCGCATGCAGCGCCTGAAGACCGGAGCCCTGATCGCGGTGTCCTTCGAGCTGCCGCTGATCATGGCTCATGCCGGGGAGGGCGAGCGCCACGCCCTGATGGGGTTCGCCCAGGACCTGGGCCTGGCCTACCAGATTGTCGATGACCTGCTGGACCACGACGGCGAGGACGCCGTGCTGGGCAAGAAGGCCGGCAAGGACGCCGCCAAGGGCAAGGCCAACTACGTCACCCTGCTGGGCGCCGAAGCGGCGCGCGAACGGCTGAAACTGCTGATCGAGCAGACCAAGGCGCACCTCGATCCCTTCGGCCCGCGGGCTGAATTCCTGCGAGCCAGTGTGGATTTCGTGCTAGAGCGCCGAAACTGATTTCAAGAGATTTGTCCGCGTAACATGCCGCCAAACACGCCTCTGCTCGACAAGGTCGCCTCGCCCGCCGACACGCGTGGGTTCAATGCTTCGGAGCTGAAGCAGCTCGCAGACGAACTGCGGGCCGAGATGATCGATGTCGTGTCTCAGACCGGCGGCCACTTCGGCGCTGGACTGGGCGTGGTCGAACTGACCGTGGCCCTGCACCATGTCTACCAGACCCCCGACGACATCCTGATCTGGGACGTCGGCCACCAGGCCTATCCGCACAAGATCCTCACCGGCCGTCGTGACCGCATCCGCACCCTGCGCCAGGGCGGCGGGCTGTCGGGATTCACCAAGCGGACCGAGAGCGAATACGATCCCTTCGGCGCGGCTCACGCGGCTACGTCCATCTCGGCGGCGCTCGGCTTCTGCGCGGCCCGCGACGCCAAGGGCCGCGACAATCGGGTGGTCGCCGTGATCGGCGACGGCTCGATGAGCGCCGGCATGGCCTATGAGGCGATGAACAACGCCTGCGAGACCACGGGCCAGCTCACCGTCATCCTCAACGACAACGACATGTCCATCGCGCCCCCGGTGGGCGGGATGAGCGCCTATATGGCCCGGCTGGTCTCCGGCGGCGGCTACCAGTCCCTGCGCCACCTGGGCAAATCGATGGCGCGCGTGCTGCCCAAGCCGTTACAGGAAGCCGCCCGGAAGGCGGAAGAATTCGCCCGCGGCATGGTCACCGGCGGCACCTTCTTCGAGGAACTCGGCTTCTACTATGTCGGCCCCATCGACGGCCATGACATGGACGCCTTGGTGCCGATCCTGAAGAACGCTCGCGAGATCACCGATCGCCCCGTCCTGGTCCACGTCGTGACCCAGAAGGGCAAGGGCTATGCCCCGGCCGAGAGCGCCGACGACAAGCTGCACGCGGTGGTGAAGTTCGACGTGGTGACCGGCCAGCAGGCCAAGTCCGCCCCGGTCGCCCCGCAATATACCAAGGTCTTCGCCCAGGAACTGAGCAAGCACGCCCGTCTCGATCCCAAGATCGTGGCCATCAACGCGGCCATGCCCTCGGGCACCGGGCTCGATCTGTTCGGCAAGGAATTCCCCGACCGGACCTTCGACGTCGGCATCGCCGAGCAGCATGCCGTCACATTCGCGGCGGGCCTGGCCGCCGACGGGATGAAGCCGTTCTGCGCCATCTATTCGACCTTCCTGCAGCGCGGCTACGACCAAGTCGTCCACGATGTGGCCATCCAGCGCCTGCCTGTGCGGTTCGCCATGGACCGCGCGGGTCTTGTCGGCGCCGACGGGCCGACCCATGCCGGGTCCTTCGATATCGGTTTCATGGGCTCGCTGCCGGGCATGATCCTGATGGCCCCCTCCGATGAGGCTGAACTGGCCCACGCGGTGGCCACCGCCGTCGCCATCGACGACCGCCCCTCGGCCTTCCGCTATCCGCGCGGTGAGGGTGTGGGCGTAGCGATCCCCGACCTGGCCGCGCCGTTGGAGATCGGCAAGGGCCGGATCGTCCGCGAGGGCACGACCGTCGCCATCCTGTCGCTGGGCACGCGCTTGGCCGAGAGTTTGAAAGCCGCCGAACTGCTGGGCGCTCGGGGTTTCTCCGTCACCGTCGCCGACGCCCGCTTCGCCAAGCCGCTGGATATAGAGCTGCTGCTGCGCCTGGCCCGCGAGCACGAGGCCCTGATCACGGTCGAGGAAGGGTCGATGGGCGGCTTCGGCGCCTTCGTTTTGCAGGCGCTGGCCGAGCATGGCGGCCTGGATCGCGGGCTGAAGGTGCGCACCCTGGTGCTGCCCGATATCTTCCAGGACCACGACAAACCCGAGATCATGTACGCCCAGGCGGGTCTCGATGCCGAGGGCATCATGCGCGGGGCGCTGAACGCCATGGGCGTCGATAATGTCTCCGCCGCTGGCGCGGGCCGCCGGGCCTAAACCCCTATCTGCAGGCGCGTAGGAACGGCCGGACCTGTTTCAGGGGGACCGGTGGCACGGTCTTGGATTCTCCTAGGCCCGACAGGGTGAGGACACCGGTCTTCTTGAACGCTGCGATCACCGGCGCACGGGTGGCGACTTCGGCCGACAGCAGGGAGGCCCCGTTCAGGTCATCGACGCCGGCCTGGCCGCGCAGGGTGGCCGAGGCGGACCCGGACGTCAGCACAACGCTGGTGGGCCAGGGCGCCGGGCGGCCGATGGTGTCGACCCAGACCCCGTCCTGCTGGCGATCGGCGAGCCTGCTGGCGACGACGAAGGAGACCGTAACCTGTCCGGTCCCCCGCGGGCAGCGCAGGGCGGTGACCACGTCGTCGGGGGCGCCGTAGACCAGACCCACGTCGGGAAAGGCCTTGTCGTTGGACAGCGTCCAGACACGGCCGTCCTGCGCGTGGGCGGCGGTGGCGGTGGCGGTGAGCAGCAACACGGCGAGGGCAAGCTTCATGAGGCCAAGCTAGCACCCCAATCGGGCATCCTCTAGGCGCGGCAGGAAGCGAAGAAGCCGTTCACGGCGCCGCGTTCTGGCCCGCGGACCGGCAGGGCGGCCTTGCGGCCATTGGCGACGACGGAGAGATCGCCCGTCGAAGCGAAGCTGGCAAGGGCCGGGTCGGTGATCGAAGCCTTGGCTTCGACATAGGCCGCGCCTTCACCCATACCGGGGGTCGCTTCAGCCGCCAGCCGGCTGTTCTGGCGACGTGAGACAAGCTGGATCGCGTCGGAGGGCGCATCCATCGGCGCCGTCATTGAGACCAGAACCTGACCCGAACGGGGCTGGCAGGTCATCATGATCAGCACATTGTCGCTCTGCGGCTGGCCATAGGCCAGTTTGGCGCCTTCGCCTTCCGCATGGTTCAGGGACCAGGCCATGTCGGGCATGCCGCTTGAGCCCTGGTGGGCGCAGGAGGCCAGTAGGCAGGAAATGCCCAGTCCGATGATCGCGCGACGTTTCATGAGCAGGACGCTCCCTTCGAGGAGGAAACGCCGCCGCTCTGTTAAGGTTTCAAGCCGGATCAGAAGGGCGTGAAGCGTTCCACCAGCGACTGCGCCATGGGCGTTTTCTGCACGCGGCTGATGTCGCCGCGACCGCCGTAGCTGATCCGGGCCTCGGCGATCTGCGTGTGCTTGATGGTGTTGGAGGACGAGATGTCCTCGGGGCGAACAATGCCGGCGACGGTGAGCTGGCGCAGCTCGGCGTTGGTGCGCACCTCCTGGGTGCCCTGGATCACAAGGTTGCCGTTCGGCAGGACGGCGGAGACCACCGCCGCGATGGTGAGGGATATCTTCTCGGCCCGTCTCACGGCTCCGGAGCCGGCGTTGGAGGTGTTGGAGTTGGTCTCGATGCCGGCGGCGAGGTCGGTTCCCGGCGGCAACAGGCGGCCAAGACTGCCGGAAAGGCCGAACAGGGACGGCGCGGCGGCGGCCATGCCTGAGGTCCGGCTGCTGTTGGAAGCGTTCGAGGTCTGGGCGCTATCGTTGATGTCGATCTGGACGGTGAGGATGTCGCCGACCCGGGCCGCGCGCTGGTCGATGAAGAAGGCGCGCGCGCCAGAGCGCCAAAGGGAGTTCGCGCTGGCAGGCTGGCCCTGGTTGCTGGCGAGGTAGATCTGCTCCTGCGCCACCAGGGCGGAGGGATAGCCCACCGGCGCCAGGGTTGGGCCGACCACGGCTTCCTTTACCGTGGAGCAGGCGCCGAGGGGCATGAGGACGACGAGGACGAGAGCGGAAAGACGCATGGGGCGGTTACTTTCTAGCGCTGAGCGTACTGGGCGCGGCCCAGTGATTTGAGCCGGTCGGCGGCGGGGCCGACGAGGGCCTGGCCTGGGCCGCTGGCGGTGGCCTGAATGATCTTCTTCGAGGCGATATTCTGCACCGAGACGGTGTCGCCGATCCCGGCGGCGCCCATCGCCTTGCCCCCGAGGGAGAGGCTTACGCCGCCGGCTTCGTAGATCACGGTGACGGCGTCGCCCGCCTTGATCACCTGGGGCGCGGAGACGTCGCGCAGTGAGACCGCGGCGCCAGCGCGCAGCGGGCGTTTTGCCGCCATGCCGATCACGGCGTCGGCGTCGCGGGGCGCGTCCGTCGGCGAGGCGGCGGCCTTGGCCCAGACCACGTCCTGGGGTTGGACCATCTCGCCCGCCGACAGACTGCGGGCATAGGTGAGGATTTCCACATTGCCACGGGTGACGGCCGCGCTGGAACCACCGTCATACCCGGCGCGGACAACGATACGGCGGATGCCCTCGGCGTTGGCCCAGTCCAGCCCGGCGCGACGGGCGGCCAGTTGCACGGCGCCGGCGTCCAGGACCGCTGTGGTCCCCGGCCGGGTGGCGACGGCGACCTTGCCGGCCGCCCCCGCGCCATCGAAAAGGTCCGAGAGGGTGATGAGGCCGTCGGCGTCGAGGGTTTCGGACTTCAGGGTCACGGCCTGGCCGGCGAGGGCCGGGGCGGCCGACAGCGCCAGGACGGCGGCGAGGATCAGGGTGCGCATCAGCCTAGCCCTTCAACTGGTTGGCGGCCTGCAGCATCTGGTCGGCTGACGAAATGACCTTGGAATTCATCTCATAGGCGCGCTGGGCCACGATCAGTGAGGTGATCTCGGTGACGGCGTCGACGTTGGAGGCCTCGGTATAGCCCTGCAGCAGGGTGCCAAAGCCGGTGGCGCCAGGCGCGCCGGTGGTGGCGGCGCCCGAGGCGCCGCTCTCCATGAACAGGTTGTCGCCTATGGCTTCCAGGCCGCCCTCGTTGACGAAGGTCGCCAGTTCCAGGTTGCCCACCGTTTCGGGGGCCGTGGCGCCGGCCTTGGTCACCTGGATCTGGCCGGATTTGGAGATGATCACGTCGGTGGCGTCGCCAGGGATCGTGATGGCCGGCTGCAGCTGATAGCCGTCCTCGGTGACGAGCTGGCCCTGGTCGTTGAGCGACAGGTTGCCGGCGCGGGTATAGGCGGTCTCGCCGGACGGCTTGAGCACCTGCAGGTAGCCGCGCCCGTCGATGGCCACGTCGTAGCGGTTGCCGGTGGCGGTCATCGAGCCCTGTTCGGTGATGCGATAGACCGAGCCCGCCTTCACGCCGCCGCCGACCTGGACTCCCGTGGGGACGATTGTCCCCTGGTCCGACGACTGCGCGCCGGCCCGTTCCAGGGTCTGGTAGAGCAGGTCCTGGAACTCGGCCCGTTGGCGCTTGAAGCCGACGGTGTTCATGTTGGCGATGTTGTTGGAGATGACCTCGACATTGAGCTGCTGGGCAGCCATGCCGGTCGCGGCGGTGCGAAGTGCTTGCATCTCTTAGACTTTCCTTACTGCGCCTTGCCCATGCGCTCGATCGAGCGACGGGACAGGTCGGCGTTGGAATCCATCATCTTGGCCATCGACTCGTAGGCCCGGGTCACTTCCATCATTCGAGTGATCTCGAGGACGGTCTTGACGTTGGAGCTCTCCAGCATGCCCTGGTGGACGCGGGCGTCCGGGGCGGCCTGAGGCTGGGCGTTCGAGGTATTTCGATAGAGGTTGTCCCCGGCCTTCTCGATGACCGAGAGGGTGTCGAAGCGGACCACGGCCACCTTGCCGATACGCTCGGAACCCTGGCTGATGGTCCCGTCGGTGGCGATGGTGACTGCGCCTTTCTGGGGATCGACGGTGATCTCGCCGCCACCCTCGTCCAGTAGGGCCTGACCGCCCTGGGTGGTGACGCGGCCGGTGTCGTCCATCCGGAAGTGGCCGTCGCGGGTGTAGCGCTCGCCGTCCGGCGTCGTGACCTTGAAGAAGCCCATGCCCTCGATGCCGAGGTCGAAGGGCGCGTCGGTCTTTTGCAGGGCGCCGGGGGTGAAGTTGCGAGCGACGCCGGAATCCAGCACGAACTTGATCGGCTTGGGACCGCCCTGGGTCATGGCCGGAGCCCGCGGCGCGGTTTCCACCATGAGGCTCTCAACCTTGAAGCCGGTGGTGTCGGCATTGGCGATATTGTTGGCCACGATGTCGAGCTCGCGGCGCAGCGTCATCTGCCTCGACAGTCCGACATAAAGAGCGTTGTCCATCGACCTGCTCGAACCCTTAACCTGCGACACTTTCGTCGAAGGCAAGACTGCAAGCTTCGGGCCAGTCTAAAAACACAACAAAATCAATATATAAGAGGGTTAACAAACTCTTTTCGGCGCATTTTGCCGGGCAGGCTTGGGTCGGCCTCATCGCCTCCAAAAAAACCAGTCCTTAACCATGTCGGCCGCACACAGAGGGGATAGATTCTAAGGAGCCGCGCACGTGGCCAAGGACAAGGTCAAGGAAGCCCCGGCTGGCGAAGCCGCTGAGGGCGAGGAAGGCGAAGGCGCTTCTGCGAAGAAGAAGCTGCCGATGAAGATGATCATCATCGGCGCCGTGGCCGCGGTGCTGGTGCTGGGCGGCGGCGGAACCGCCGCCATGATCTTCCTCAAGCCCAAGCCCGACGCCGAGCACGCCAAGGCCGACGCCCACGGCAAGGAAAAGAAGAAAGAAAAGAAGGGCGAGAAGGGCAAGGAAGAAAAGACCATCGGCGCCGTCGCCGAGGGTCCGGACGGCGTCCTGTTCTACACCATGCCCAATGTCGTGGTGAACATGCAGACGGCCGACGGCCGCGCCACCTTCCTGAAGCTCAAGCTAACCCTTGAGGTTCCCAACCAGGACACGGTGGATCTTCTGGAGCCCAACATGCCCAGGCTCCAGGACATGTTCCAGACCTTCCTGCGCGAACTGCGCCCCGAGGACCTGCAGGGCAGCCAGGGATCCTACCAACTTCGGATGGAAATCCTGCGCCGGGTGAACCTCGTGATCGCGCCTTCAAAAGTAAATGCCGTCCTCATTGAGGAGATGTTGATCAACTAGGGCCTATCCCTGGTCGGCGTATCCCCATGGACGAAGAACTCGAAAACCAGAACGCCGCCGAGGGCGAGGATTGGGCTGACGCGGAGCAATCCGCCGACAGCATGGTCGGCTCCGAGCGCATCCTCAATCAGGATGAAATCGACAGCCTGCTGGGCTTCGATCTCTCCGATGAGGAGGCGGCTGAGCGCTCGGGCATTCGCGCCATCATCAACTCCGCGCTCGTCTCGTACGAACGCCTGCCGATGCTGGAAATCGTCTTCGACCGCCTGGTGCGGTACATGACGACCTCCCTGCGGAATTTCACCTCCGACAACGTCGAGGTCAGCCTCGACAACATCTCTTCGATCCGGTTCGGCGACTATCTGAACTCGATCCCGCTGCCGGCCATCCTGTCGGTGTTCAAGGCCGAGGAGTTGGAGAACTACGGTCTGCTGACCGTCGACTCCAACCTGATCTATTCCATCGTCGACGTGCTGCTGGGCGGACGCCGCGGCACCGCGGCCATGCGCATCGAGGGCCGTCCCTACACCACCATCGAGCGCGTGCTGGTGCAGCGGATGGTCGAGGTGGTGCTGGCCGACGCCAAGCTCGCCTTCGAGCCCCTGACCCCGGTGACCTTCACCCTGGACCGCCTGGAGACCAATCCGCGCTTCGCCGCCATCGCCCGGCCGCCGAACGCCGCTATTCTGGTCAAGCTGCGGGTGGACATGGAGGATCGTGGCGGGCGCATCGAACTGCTGCTGCCCTACGCCACCCTGGAGCCCATCCGGAAGATGCTGCTGCAGCAGTTCATGGGCGAGAAGTTCGGCCGCGACAACATCTGGGAAGGCCACCTGGCCACGGAGCTCTGGACCACCCAGATGGAGGTCCGCGCTGTCCTGGACGAACAGCAGATCAGCCTGAAAGAGGTTCTGAACCTCGAGGTTGGCCAGACCATCATGCTCAACGCCACCCCTGACAGCCTCATCGAGCTGAGGGCCGGAACTATCCCACTCACCCGGGGCCGCATGGGCCGCCGCAATCATCACATCGCCGTCCGTGTGGAGGCGCCGCTTACGCCCCACGCCCGGCGCGCCATTCAGAGTCTGAAATGAGCCTGATCGCCCTTGGGATGAACCTGATGCTGGCCGGCCTGCTGGCCGCCGCCCTGATGATGGGCTTTCGGCTGAATGGTCGGCTGAAGCATCTGCGCGACAGCCACGACGGTTTCGCCAAGGCCGTCGCCGAGCTGGATGTCGCTGCGGCCCGCGCCGAGCAGGGGCTGGCCGACCTGCGCGCCGCCACCGACGAGGCCACAGACGCCCTGGCCGACCGGATCGAGAAGGCTCGCGCCCTGACCGCCAAGCTGGATCGCCAGCTTCAGGGCGCGCCTGCCGCGGCCGCCCCGGTCCACACTGACCGCGCCGAGCGCATGGACCGCGCCGATCGCATGGCGCGCGCCGAACGCAGCGCGCCGATCCCCTTCCGCCGCGAGGTCGCCGACATCGATGAGCAGGACGTGGAGCGCGTCACCCATCGCCTGGGCGCTCTGCTGTCGGCGGCCCGCGAGTCCCGCGCCCGGCCAGAGCCTGAGCGGTTTGTCCGTCCCGAGATCGCCCCGGCGCGCCAGCGTCCCCGCTTTGAAGACGACCTGTTCGACGGCCCCACCGATCGCGTGGCCGTCGCTGGAGCCCGCCGATGAAGAATATTCCACGCATTCTGCCCCTGGTGGGCATCGCCGCCGCCGGGGTCCTGGCGGTGAACGCCATGGCCGGCGCAAAGTCGCTGCCCGACATGTTCTCTGGCGCAAAGGCCTTCGCCGAGGAAGCCGTCAATCCGAAGAGCAAGGGCGCTGCGGGGGACGCCGCCAAGACGCCGGACACCACGGTCGGCCTGGACGGCGCGGCCATTGGCTCGGCCCTGGACGCCTCGTCCCTGTCGTTGGCGCCCAAGGCGGCGCCGGCCGTCTGCGCACCCACCGCCGCCGAACTGGCCAAGGAGGCCGGCCTCTCGCCTGCTGAGCTGCAGATCCTGCAAAGCCTCGGCTCGCGCCGTGGCCAACTTGACCAGCGCGAGCAGGACCTCGACGTCCAACTCGCCCTGCTGGCCGCGGCCGAAGCCAAGCTCGACGCGAAGGTGAAAACCCTCACCGGGCTGAAGGGCGATATGCAGGGTCTTCTGAACCAGGCCGACGGCAAGGAGCAGGCCGAGGTCGACCGCCTGGTGAAGGTGTTCGAGGGCATGAAGGCCAAGGACGCCGCGCCGCGCATGGTCATGCTGGACGACTCCGTGCGCCTGCCTATCGCGGGCAAGATGAAGGAGCGCGCGCTCTCCGCTATCCTGGCGGCGATGCCGCCGGCCGAGGCCAAGCGTCTGACCGAAAGCCTGTCGCGCCGCTTCGCCGACGCGCGCAAGGTCGCGGCCTCCGCGGAAGGCGCGGCGTCCAACGCCGCGGCCAACGCCGCCACGCCGAAGCAGGCCTCCATCGACCCCACCGCCGAGCCGGCGCCGGTCGCCAAGGCCGCGCCCCGAAAGGCTGCGCCCAAGAAGGTCGCCGCCCGCAAACCGGCGCCGAACAACGCCCCGGTCAAGCAGGCCGCCGCCGCAGGGGTCGCTGGTTGCGCGGTCGGAGCTGCGGCGGCGGCTCCGCCGAACGCCGGCTAGTCCGTTGAGCCTGCGTCGGGCCCTTCACTCCAGCGTCGCGGCGATCTGCATCGCCGGCGTGATCGCGCCTGCTGGTGTGGCCGCCCCGACGGCTGTGCAGGTTGCGCCCCGCGGTCCGCTGGATGTGCGTGTGGCTCAGGCCCGCGACTTCTCGCGCATCGAGCTGCACTGGACCGGCGGCGCGCGCGCCATCACCAAGCGCGACGGCCAGGTCCTGACCCTGACGTTCAATCGGGACGCAAATCCCGATATCGCGCGCCTGCGGGTCGATCCGCCAAAATGGCTGAAGACCGCCGAGGCCCGCCATTCCGGCGGCGGGTTGGAACTGGTCCTGACGCTGGCTGACGACGCCGAGGCCAAGGTCGGGAACGCCGACGGCGCCACCTACATAAATCTCTTCGAGCGGCCGCCGCCGCTTGAAGCCAGTCTCGCCGAGACCTCCGCTCCAATCGCCCCGCCCGAGCCGCCACGCCCCAATCCGGCGCCGGCCAGCGGCGTCGTGGCGATGGACGCCAAGTTGGTCAACGGCCAGGTCATGCTGACCTTCCCGTGGGCCAATCCGAACGGGGCGGCGGTGTTCCGGCGCGGTGACGCGATCTGGGTGGTGTTCGACGCCCCGGCCGATCTCGACGTCTCCAGGGCCCCCCGGGGCCTTCGCCAGTTTTCGAAGGTGCAGAGCTTCAAAGGCTCGGACTATTCCGCCGTCCGCATCGCGGCTCCCAAGGGCACTCCCTTCTTCGCCTCGGCCCAGGGGGCGGTCTGGACCGTGGCGATCGGTCCGGGCGCCCAGAGCCAGGGCAGCCAGGTTCGCATCGTCCGCGACGCGGTCGGCGGTCCGGCGGCCCTGAAGGCGGTGGTCTCGGGAACGACACGCACCCTGAAGGTAAGCGATCCTATCGTCGGGGACACCCTCTCGGTGGTCACTGCGCTGAGCCCCGCCAAGGGCGTGCCGAGCCGCCGCGAATATGTTCAGATGGCGGTCTTGCCGTCGGCTCAGGGCGTGGCGCTCGAGTCCTACGTCGAGGATCTGAGCCTCAGCCACGAGGGCGACCTGGTGCGGATCGGTCGTCCGGCCGGTCTCGCCCTGTCGCCGGCGTCCGCGGGGATCGAGCGGGCCGAGGCTGATCTGGGGGCGCCACAACCGGCCGGGATGCCGGGTATGATCGACTACGCCAACTGGCCCAAGACGGGCCATGGCGGCTTCCTGGCCCGGTACAATTCCCTGCTCAACGCCTCCATGGAGGAGGCCGGCAAGGGCCGCGACGCGCCGGTGGCCGCGCGCATGGCCCTGGCTCGATTCCTGGTGGGGTCGGAGCTCTCCTTCGAAGCCATCGGGGTGCTGAACGACACCGCCCGCACGCATCAAGAACTGCTGGACGATCCCGAATTCCGCGGCCTGCGCGGAATCGCCCGGGTCATGGCGCGCCGCTATAAGGAGGCGGAGGCCGACTTTGCAGCCCCGATCCTGGCCGACGATCCGTCGGCGGCCTTGTGGCGGTCCTACATCGCCGCCCAGCAGGCCCACTGGCCCGAGGCCCGCAGCCAGTTCGCCGCCGGCGCCGAGGCCTTCGGACAGTTCTCGCCCACCTGGAAGGCCCGCTTCGCCCGCGCCGACGCCGAGGCCGCCCTGGCGCTTGGAGATATCGAGGGGGCCGACGCCCGCATCAAGCTGGCCTTGATGGATCGCACCGAGCCGCTGGAGGAGCTGGCCACGAGGCTGGTTCAGGCCCGCGTCGTCGAGGCCCAGGGCCACCCCGACCGAGCCCTGCGCATCTATGCCGCCGTCACCAGCGCCCCGGTGGAGTCGCTCTCGGCGCCGGCTTTGCTGCGCGCCACCCAGATCCGTCTGGCCTCGGGCAAGATCACACCGGTCCAGGCCGCTGACGTGTTCGACGGTCTGCGCTATCGCTGGCGGGGGGACGCCACCGAGCTGGAGACGATCCGGGCGCTCGGTCAGCTCTATCTGAACCAGGGCCGCTATCGTGAGGCTCTGGAGGCTTTGCGGTCGGCCGGCCAACGGCTGCCCGACCTGCCCGAAGCCCTGCAACTGCAGAACGACCTGGGCGGCGCCTTCCGCGGCCTGTTCCTGAACGGCACGGCCGATGGTCTGGAGCCGATCCAGGCGCTGGCCCTGTTCTACGACTTCAAGGAACTGACGCCCCTGGGCGCCGACGGCGACCAGATGGTGCGCAAGCTGGTCCGCCGGCTGGTGGACGTCGACCTGCTGGATCAGGCCGCCGATCTGCTGAAGTACCAGGCCGACAACCGGCTGGACGGCGTGGCCCGCGCCCAGGTGGCCACGGATCTGGCGCTCATCTACCTGATGGACCGCAAGCCCGAGCAGGCCCTGCAGGCCATCAACGCCTCACGAACCACCATCCTGCCCACCGCCCTGAACATCGAGCGACGGCTGGTGGAGGCCCGGGCCCTGATGAACCTCGGCCGCCTTGAGGCGGCCCTGGAGGTCATTGAACGCGACACCTCACGGGAGGGCGCGGACCTGCGCGCCGAGGTGGTCTGGAAGAAGAAGGACTGGCCCGGCGCTGGGGCCCTGTTCGAGAAGTCCTTGGCTGACCGCTGGAAATACCCAGGCCCGCTCGCCGCCGAGGAGGAGGGCAAGCTGCTCCGCGCCGGCGTCGCCTACAGCCTGGCCGGCGACGACGGAGGACTGTCGCGCCTGCGCGAACGCTACCAGAGCTTCGCAGACCAGGCCCGCAATCCCGACGCCCTGCGCGTCGCGCTGTCGGGTGTGCAGGAGGGCCGGCTTGGCGTGGCCGACTTCGGCCGCATCTCCGCCGACAACGAGGCCTTCGCCGGCTGGGTCGCCAAGATGAAGGTGAAGTTCCGTGACCGGCCCACGCCCGTCGGGTTGCGCACCGCGTCGACCCCGACTCCGGCCAAGACGGCCCAGGCCGCGCCCGCGCCCTCGAAGGGCTGATCAGCCGCCGCCGGCCCCGCGCTGGAAGCTTTCCACCAGACTGCCCGCCACCAGCCGCCAGCCGTCCACCAGCACGAAGAAGATCAGCTTGAAGGGCAGGGACACCACCACCGGCGGGAGCATCATCATGCCCATGCTCATCAGGACGCTGGCGACCACCAGGTCGATCACCAGGAACGGGATGAACAGCAGGAAGCCGATCTCGAAGGCGCGCTTCAGCTCCGAGATCATGAAGGCCGGCGTGACCACGCGGATCGGGATTTCCTGCAGGGTCTTGGGCCGTTCGACCTTGGAAAGACGCACGAAGAGCGACAGATCCTCACGATCCACCTGGCTCAGCATGAAGGTCTTCAGGGGTTCGCTGGCGGCGTCAAAAGCCTCGGGCAGCTCGATCTGCTGTTCCAACAGAGGCCTGATCCCCTCGTCATAGGATTTCTGCATCGTCGGGCCCATGACGATGGCTGAGAGGAAGATGGCCAGGCTGATGATCACCGCGTTGGGCGGGCTTTGCTGCAGGCCCAGGGCCGTGCGCAGCAAGGACAGGACCACCACGATCCGCACGAAGGAGGTGGTCATGATGACGATGGAGGGGGCGAGCGACAGGACTGTCAGCAGGCCCATCAACTGGACGACGCGTTCGGTGAGGCCGGCGCCTGTGCCGAGGTTGATGTTCACCGCCTGAGCAAGGGCCGTGGCGGGAAGGATCAGGCTGCCCAGGGTGATGAGCGCCGACAGCAGGAAGGCCCGGCGCCAGTCCTCGGCGCGCAGGTGGGTGAGGGATTTGAACCTTCCGGCCATCAGGCGCGGCCCTTCTTCACAGGCGGGAGGACCTGGCCCTCGCCCAGCAGCAACAGACGTTCCTCGCCATCGCAGGAGATCAGGACCAGGCGGCGCGCGGGATCGAGCACCAGGCTCTCCACCACCTCCAAGCGACGTTCCTTGCGGCCGGTGGCGGCGGTGAACCGCGCCATGGCCTCGGGGCCGAAGCGGCGCAGGGCGACGGCGGCCAAGCCGACAAGTCCCAGGGTGATGGCCAGGGCGAACACGGCCCGGGCGAAGATAGCGAAGTCCATCGCGATGAGACGGTGAGGAGGCGGCCGGCCGAAAGCGCCGGTCAGGGCCAGGAGTGCCGCAAGGGTCTTAAGGAGCGATTAACCCTATTTATTCACCATGTTTCTCATGGATATCGGCGACATCCCCCTGTTCTCGATGCTGCGCGGCCGGATGGGTTATCTGTCCGAGCGCCAGAAGCTGATCGCCCAGAATGTCGCCAATTCCGACACGCCGGGCTTTTCGCCCAAGGATCTGAAGCCCTACGACTTCGCCGCCCACATGAAGACCGCCGGCTCCGGGGCGGGAAGGGTCACCATGACCCAGCCGGGCCACATGCTGCCGCCCAGCCAGCGCAGCGGACCCGGTGGCGCCTTCAAGGCCAGGACGGCCAAGGACTCCGAGACCACGCTCGACGGCAACTCCGTCGTTCTGGAGGAAGAGATGCTGAAGATGTCGGACGCCCGTATGAGCTACGAGGCCGCGATTGGCTTCTACCAGAAGTCCCTGAACCTGCTGCGGATGGCCGCGCGGGCGCCGGGCAAATAGAGGCGAGATAGATGCCCGACATCAAGCCCGTCAGCGGCGTCGCCCAGGCGATCGCCACCTCGGCCCTCCGCGCGCAACAAGGCCGAATGCGGATCATCGCCGAGAACATGGCCAACGCCAACTCCACCTCGAAGACTGCCGGGGGCGACCCCTATCGTCGACAGGCCCCGGTCTTCAACGCGGTCAAGATCGACGGCGGCATGGGGGTCCGGATGAGCCGGGTCGAGCCGGACATGAGCGCCTTCAAGAGCGAGTACAATCCCGGTCACCCCTCGGCCGACGCCAAGGGTTATGTGAAGACGCCCAACGTCAACACGCTGGTCGAGGCGCTGGATATGAAAGAGGCCCAGCGGGCCTATGAAGCCAATCTCAATGTGATCGAGACGGCGCGCGCCATGGAAACGCGCACCCTCGATCTGCTGAAGCGATAGGAACCTAGGCCATGATGACCGCGCTCGCCGCCGCCCAGGCCTATGCCTCCACCCAGGGGGTCGGAGGCGCCAAGCCCGCCGCCGCGGCCGCCACTGAAGGCGGCCTGGACTTCGGGTCCCTGGTGAAGTCGGCCATGACCGACGCCATGCACGCCTCAAAGCATGCGGAGAACCAGATCAAGGCGAACGTGGCCGGCAAGGCCGAACTGATCGACGTGGTCACCTCGATCTCGGCGGCCGAGGCCAGCCTTGAGACGGTGATGGCGGTCCGCGATCAGGTGATCAGCGCCTATCAGGAAATCATGCGTATGCCGATCTGACGATCGTTGGTTAAGGTCGGGGATGGCCCAGACCGCGATCGAACTTTCGGCAATCGAGAAACGCTACGCCGCCCACGCCGCTCTGGCGGGCGTGAGCCTCACCATCTCGCCCGGCGAGTTTGTGGCCCTCGTCGGACCCTCGGGGTCGGGCAAGACCACCCTGCTCAAGACCATCAACGGGCTGGTGACCCCGGACGCTGGAACGGTGCGGGTGCTGGAAGAGGATGCGGGCGCGGTCCCTGTCCACGTCCTGCGCCGCCGTATCGGCTACGTGTTCCAGGAGATCGGGCTGTTCCCGCACCTGACCGTCGCGGAGAACATCGCCATCACGCCCAAGTTGCTCGGCTGGGAAGCCGCCCAGATCGCGGCCCGCGTTGAGGCCCTGCTGGGTCTCGTCGACCTGCCCCGCGAGATGGCCGGCCGCCTGCCGGGCGCCCTGTCGGGGGGGCAGCGACAGAGGGTGGGCGTGGCGCGCGCTCTGGCCGCCGAGCCGAAGATCATGCTGATGGACGAGCCCTTCGGCGCGCTCGACCCGGTGACCCGCGACCAGCTCGGGACCGACTACCGCGCCCTGCATGACCAGCTTGGCCTCAGCACCGTCATGGTCACCCACGACATGAGCGAGGCCGTCCTGCTGGCCGACCGTATCGTGGTGCTGAAGGCGGGCGTCATCGTCGCCGACGGCACGCCGGGCCATCTCAGCGCGCGCAGCGACGACCCCGACGTCCGCGCCCTGATGGACGCGCCGCGCAGACAGGCCGAGCGTCTGGCCGCCCGCCTTTCGGAGAGCGACTCGTGAACCCGCGTCTGGCCGCCGCCTTCAACCTGCTGCCGGAATACCTGGCCTGGCACGTGTTGCTGAGCGCCAGCGCCCTGGCGCTTGGACTGATCATCAGCCTGCCGCTGGCCGTCGCCGCCAGCCGCAGTCCGCGCCTGCGATGGCCGGTTCTGGCCTTTGCGGGCCTGATCCAGACCATTCCGAGCCTGGCCCTGCTGGCCCTGTTCTATCCGCTGTTGCTGGCGGTCTCGGCGCTCAGCCTGTCGCTGACCGGGCACGGCTTCTCGGCCCTGGGGTTCCTGCCGTCGCTGCTGGCGCTCACCCTCTACTCCATGCTGCCGATCCTGCGGACCGCCACCACGGGCATCCTCGGCGTCGATCCTGCGGTGCGCGAGGCCGCCGACGGCGTGGGCATGACCGCCCGCCAGAAGCTGTTCCAGGTGGAGCTGCCGCTGGCCATGCCGGTGATCATGGCCGGTGTGCGCACCGCCGCGGTCTGGACCATCGGGGCGGCGACCCTCTCCACGCCGGTCGGCCAGACCAGCCTGGGCAACTACATCTTCGCCGGTCTGCAAACCGAGAACTGGGTCAGCGTCCTGTTCGGCTGCGCCGCGTCGGCGGTGCTGGCGATGACCGCCGACCAGCTGCTGGGCCTGATCGAGACTGGCGCGGCCAAGCGCGACCGGCGTTTGATGATCACGGGCGGCGTGGGTCTTCTCGTCGGGGTGGTGATCGCCATCCTGCCCCTCGCCAGCTTCGGCAAGCCCGGCAGCTATGTCGTGGGCGCCAAGAACTTCTCGGAGCAATACATCCTGGCGGAGCTGATGGCTGACCGCCTGGAAAAGGCCGGCGGCACGGTGAACCGCAAGGAGGACCTCGGCTCGGCGGTGGCCTACCGCGCCTTGGCGGCCGGTGAGTTGGATGTCTATGTGGACTACACCGGCACGCTCTGGACCAACGTGCTCAACCGGCAGGACAATCCGGGCCGCCAGGCTGTGCTGGACGGCCTCACCGCCGAACTGAGGCGGAAGGACGGGGTCACCGTCCTGGGCTCGTTGGGCTTTGAGAACGCCTACGCCTTCGCCATGAACGCCGACCGGGCCAAGGCCCTGGGCATCGTCAGTCTGGCCGACCTGGCCCGGGAGGCGCCCAAACTGACGCTGGGGACAGACATCGAGTTCCTGTCGCGGCCGGAGTGGAAAGCCGTCGACGCCGCCTACGGCTTCAACTTCAAGGCTCGCCGATCCTTCCAGCCCACCTTCATGTACCGGGCGTTGTCAGGGGGCGAGGCCGACGTGATCTCAGCCTTCTCGTCGGACGGGCGGATCGCGGCGGACAAGCTGCTGGTGTTGACCGATCCCAAGGGCGCGTTGCCGCCCTATGACGCGGTGATCCTGATCTCGCCCCAGCGTGCCGACGACCAGCGACTGATCGACGCGCTGCGGCCCCTGGTGGGTTCGATCCCGGTGGCCGCCATGCAGGCCGCCAACTACAGCGTCGACCGCGATACCGCCAAGGCCAGCCCCGCGGAGGCGGCAAGGGCGCTGGAGAAGTGAGGGTCTGGCGTCGCGTGACGCTCCAAAATCGCGCCTTGAAGGCCTCGCCAAGTGACGAAGTGATGGGGTGAGGTAGCCCTTCGTTAACCATGTCTGCGCGAGATGGGGATAGCTATTCTCCCCTGTTTTCGCGAGGCCCTTCATGAACGGCGCCGAGGTTCTGGACGTCGGTCGGGACGCCATCTGGCTGACCCTGCAACTGTGCGCGCCGGTCCTGCTCGTGGGCCTGGTGGTGGGGGTTGGGGTTGGCCTCATGCAGGCCCTGACGCAGATTCAGGAAGCCACCTTGGTCTATGCGCCCAAGATCGTGGCGATCTTCATTTCGCTGCTGCTGTTCCTGCCGTTGATGGGCGCCCTGATGAGCGGTTTCATGCGCCAGATCGCCGCCCGCATCGCGGCGATGTAGGCGGCGTGGAGTCCTACGCCACAGCCCAGCAGGTCTATGTCGGCGGACTGGTCTTCGCGCGGCTTTCGGCGCTCCTGATGTTGATGCCAGGGGTCGGGGACACCACGGTGCCGCCGCGGATCCGGTTGGCCTTCGCCTTCCTGATGACCCTCATGTTGCTGCCGGTGGTGGCCCCCAACATGCCGGCTGTGCCGGCAGCCATGGGGACCATGGTCGCGGGTCTTCTGAAGGAGGTGCTGATCGGGCTGATGATCGGCACCATCCTGCGGATCTTCCTGATGGCGCTGTCCACGGCGGGAGAGATCATCTCCATTCAGACGACGCTGTCCTTCGCCCAGACCGCCGCGCCGGGCATCGCGCCGGGGTCCTCGACAATCAGCACCTTCCTGGGGCTCATCGGCCTGACCCTGATCATGTCGACGGGGCTGCACCACCTGTTCCTCAGCGCCATCGTGAAGTCCTACACCCTGTTCCCCTTCACTCGGGATCTGCCGGTGGCGGACTCCGCGACCTTGGCGGTGAAAACCGTGGCCGACTGCTTCAAGCTGGGGGTCCAACTCGCGGCGCCGCTGCTGGTCTTCTCGCTCGTCTTCAATGTGGCGGTCGGTCTGGTGGGCCGGGTCATGCCGCAGTTTCAGGTCTTCTTCGTGGCCTCGCCGCTGATGGTGATCCTGGGCCTCTCGATCCTGGCGCTCAGCCTCGGTGTCATCGGCACCGTCTGGCTCAGCCGATACCGGGAACTCCTCATGATCTTCGGCGGCTGAGATGGCTGACGACAGCGATCCCGCGTCAAAAACAGAAGAAGCCACAGCGGCGAAACTCAGTAAGGCGAGGGAGCAGGGCGATGTTCCCAAGACGCCGGACCTGGCCACGCTGGCGTCCTTCGCCGCCGCCGCCAGCGTGCTCGCCATCGCCGGGGGCTCCTTGTGTCGTAATCTGGCCATCGCCCTGATGCCGTTCATCGCCCACCCTGACTCCATCAGCGTAGAGGGCGGCGGCAGCCAGCAGGTGCTGCTGTATGTGGTGAAGGCCGGCGCGCCGCTGATGCTGGGCGTGTTGTTCGCCGCCGCCTTGGCTGGCGCGGCGGGCAATCTGGTCCAGACTGGACTGATGTTCACCCCCAGCAAGGTGTTCAAGTTCGACTTCAAGAAGATTTCCCCCATGGCGGGGCTGAAGCGGATGCTGGGGCTCGACGCCCTGATGCAGTTCTTCAAGTCGCTGGTGAAAATCGCGCTGGTGGGCTGGATCGGCTATCTCGTGGTCAAGCCGCATATGGCCGAGTTCACCCAGCTCTCGGCCATGGACCCCACCTCCATCCTGCCCTTCGCGGCCAAGCTGATCCGCAACCTGGCCTTCTCAATCGCCGCCTTCCTGCTGCTGATCGCGGGTCTGGACTGGTTCTGGCAGAAGCAGCGCTTCATGAAGCGCCAGCGGATGAGCAAGGAAGACCTGAAGGAAGAGTACAAGCAGACCGAAGGCGACCCCCACATCAAGGGCAAGCAAAAGCAACTCCGAATGGTCCGCGCTCGCCAGCGGATGATGCAGAACGTGCCCGGCGCCACCGTTGTCGTCATGAACCCGACCCACTACGCGGTTGCGCTCAAGTATGAGGCCGGCGGCGAGGGCGCCCCCCAGTGCGTCGCCAAGGGCATGGACGCCATCGCGCTCCGTATCCGCAAGGTCGCCGAGGACAACGGCGTGCCGGTTATCGTCGACCCGCCGCTGGCCCGCTCGCTCTACGCCTCGGTGGAGATCGAGGAGTTCATTCCGCAGAAGCACTATGAGGCCGTGGCCAAGATCATCGGCTTCATCATGCAGAGCGAGAAGAAGGCTGACGCCCCCAAGCCGAAGCCGAAGATGACGCCCACCCGCGTGCGGGTGCCCGGATGAATTCCGGCGGGGCGCCCATCCACCGTAAAGCCGCGTAATCTCAGGGCTTCATGTATGCTGACCACCGATTCGCCGGGCCAACCCGTTCAGGGCGCCCGCCTGGGACACCCCATGGCTGAGCCGACTGCAAAACGCCGGTTTGATCCGCTGACCGCTGCAGCGGTGGTGTTCTTCCTCATGGCTGTCGCTTTCGCCGCCGCCCCTGCCATCAACGCCGGCCCCGCCACCCTGGCCGGGCTGATGCTGCTGATCGGTCTGGCGGGGGTCGCCTGTCTGGGGCTGTTCGCCCTGCGGGGCTCCGTCGAGGCCGCCGCCGAGAGCGAGCCGGGCGCCGACAAGCTCATCGAGGCGCTGTCAGAACCCGCCGCCATCGCCGCCGCCGACGGCCGCATCCACGCCGCCAACGGCGCCTGGAAGGCCGTGCTGGGCCTGGCGCCGCGCCTGCCCAAGGGCGGCCCCTCGGCCGCCAGCCTGTTCTCGGCGCTGACCGCCGCGCGCCGGGGCGACACCGCCCAGGCCTCGATCCGCACCAACGGGACCGAGCACAACGCCACGATCTCGCCCCTGGGCGCGCGCCGCTTCCTGGTGCGCCTGAACGCCGGCCCCGCCGAGCCCCTGGCCCTGCCGTCGGCGGCCATGGATGTGCTCACCGCCTTCTCCAACGCCATGCCGCCGCCGCCCAAGGTGCTGGACGCCTTCGCTGCGGCCTCGCCCTTCGGCGCGGCCCTGTTGGAGGGGGAGGACCCCTTCGAATCCACCATCGTCGAGGCCAACCCAACCCTGGCCGCAGCGCCGGGCTATGGCGGGGTGGGCTCCACCTTCGGCGACCTGATCGAGACCGCCAGCCGGGCCGACGCCTCGCAACGGCTGAAGGACGGCACGGCGGGCGGCGGGGCGCTGGAAGTGCGCCTGGCCAAGGACCCCACCAAGATCGCCCACCTCTATCTGTCCAAGAGCGACGGCCGCTGGGTCGCCTATCTGGTGGACGTGTCGGCGCAGAAGCAGATCGAGCTGCAACTAGCCCAGAGCCAGAAGATGCAGGCCATCGGCCAACTCGCCGGCGGTGTGGCCCACGACTTCAACAACCTGCTGACCGCCATCTTCATGCAGCTCGACGTGCTGTCGACGCGCCACCCCGTGGGGGACCCCTCCTATGAGGGTCTCAGCGAGATCCGCTCCACCTCCACCCGCGCCGCCGATCTGGTGCGCAAGTTGCTGGCCTTCTCGCGCAAGCAGACCGTGCAGCGCGAGATCCTCGACCTCGGCGAACTGATCAGCGAGTTCGAGGTGCTGCTGCGCCGCGTGCTGCAGGAAGACGTCAAGCTGGAGACCGAGTACGGCCGCAACCTGCCCCATGTCCGGGCTGACCGCGGCCAGCTCGAGACGGCGGTGATGAACCTGGCGGTCAACGCCCGCGACGCCACCCGCATGAACGGCGGCTCCCGCGTCACCATCCGCACCGCCCGCGTCACCGAGGCCGAGGCCCATGCGCTGGGCTATCCCTCGGCCCAGGGCGAACAGGCTCTGATCGAGGTGTCCGACGACGGCCCCGGCATCGCGTCCGATGTGGTGGACAAGATCTTCGATCCCTTCTTCACGACCAAGCCGGTGGGCGAGGGGACGGGCCTGGGTCTGGCCACCGTCTACGGCATCGTCAAGCAGTCGGACGGCTGGATCGGCGTTGAGTCCAAGCCGGGCCAAGGCGCGGCCTTCCGTATCTTCCTGCCGGTTCACGCCGCCCCGGCGATCGCCGACAAGCCCCCGGCCCAGAAGGCCACGCGCCCCGCCGCGCGCGACCTCTCCGGCGCCGGCCGCATCCTGTTCGTCGAGGATGAAGACGCCGTGCGCGGTGTCGCGGCCAAGCTGCTGCGCGCCCGCGGGTATGAAGTGATCGAGGCGGCGTCCGGCGAGGAAGCTTTGGAACTGGCCGAGGAACACGCCGGCACCATCGACCTGATGATCTCCGACGTGGTTATGCCGGGCATGCAGGGGCCTGACCTGTTGAAGCACGCACGGGTCTATCTGGCCGGCGCCCCGGTGATGTTCATCTCCGGCTATGCCGAGGCCGAGTTCTCCAACCTGCTGGAAGGCGAGACCAACGTCTCCTTCCTGCCCAAGCCCATCGATATCAAGACCCTGGCCGAGCGGGTGAAGCAGGAGCTTCAGAAGGCGGCTTAGGCTTTCCCCCGCGGGGGGAGTTCTAAATCTTCAGCTCGAAATAGCCGGTGTCGCTGCCAGGCGTGTAGCCGACCATGGTGATGCGGTATTCCTTGCCGTCGGCGAGGCGCAGGTGTCCGTCGCAGGCCTTGAAGGCGTTATCGGCGATCTCTTCCGTGGTCATGAAGGAGCCGCGCAGCGCCGCGCCGCCCTGGCGCAGGCCGGCCAGGGCGCCGATGATCTCGTAGGCGACTGTGCCCTTGAATCCCTTGTACGACAGTTCGCCCTCGCCCGTGGTGGTTGTGGGGGTGCGACCGTTCTTCATCGTGTATGCCATGGCGTGCTAACGGCTGAACCCACGTTTCGATCCGCGAGTGTGTCGCAAGTATTCCGCAGGATTTCTTGACTTGAGGCTTGTATAAGCCGCCGCGAGGCTGCATTAGCCGCGCCCCCCCGGCGTCTTCCCACGCCGCGGCTGACTGATCGGACTATCGACACTATGCCCTTC
>NZ_JBBKVV010000192.1:0-10971 GCF_037968635.1 Phenylobacterium sp. | reverse complement strand
GGCAGGCCGACGGCGGAGGCTTCCGGGGCGTTGGCGGCGGGCGGGGCCTGCTCGCTCATGGCGCGCTGGGCGATGTTCCACATGACGATGGCGCCCACGATCAGCAGGCCGACGATGACGATGGCCATGACCCGCGGGTCGCCGTCGCGCCGCACGCCGACCGGTGCGCGCAGAGGCTCGTCCTGGGCCGGTTCATCCAGCTTGAAGCGTTCGACCGCGGCGTCGCCGTCCATGCCCAGCGCATTGGCGTAGGCCCGCACGTAGCCGATGGTGAAGGGGCGCGAGGGCAACTCCTCCAGGCGCATGTCTTCTATGGCCGCCAGATAGGCGCGCCGGATACGCGTGGAGTCAGCAACATCCTGCAGCGTCAGGCCGCGGAACTCGCGGGCCGATTTCAGGGCCGTGCCGATGTCAGGTCCGGTGTCGATGGTGGGCATATAGGTGTCCGCCAGACCGGGATCGCGCTCCCCGTCCGCTCGCAAATGCAGATTTGTAACCCCGCCAGTATCGAGAGGCATGGCTACCTGACACCCCACTGTTTGACCGCAGCTTAACTTCGCGGCCCCACCCCACTCCGCGTTATTGCGAAGTTGTTAATACAACTGAGTGGATATCACGCTAGACTACGGAATTCAATGCGTAAATTGGTCGCTGATGGTTAACTCGCCCCATGGGCGAGGCGCGAAAGCTTGGCCGTTATTTTGCGTCATCTCGCGCCGCTTGCGTCATGTTGGGACAACTCGGCCGGATTGGGGCGTGACCCTGTTCCCTCACTCGCCGCCTATCGCGGGGAACATGCCGCCCTGGGTCTGTGTCCAGGGATGGATCGTCTATAACGGCGCACCGGGCAGGGGGAAGACCGTAATGCGCGCCGATGAGGTTTCCCGAAACAACCAGCAGGGCTGGGACCGCCGGGTCGAAGAACAGGACGTCTGGACCCGGCCAGTCTCGGTTGAAGAAGTCGCTCGCGCCCGCCTGGGTGACTGGTCGGTGTTCCTGACCCCCAACATTCCCGTGCCCGGTGACTGGTTTGGCGAAATGGCGGGCAAGCATGTCCTTGCCCTGGCCTCGGGCGGCGGCCAGCAGGGGCCGATCCTGGCGGCGGCGGGCGGACGGGTAATCGTGTTCGACGCCTCGCCCCGGCAACTGGGGCAGGACGAGGCGGTGGCGGTCCGCGACGGCCTGACCCTGACCACGCGGCAGGGCTTCATGCACGATCTCTCGGCCTTCGCCGACGCCAGCTTTGACCTGATCTTCCACCCGGTCTCCAACTGCTTCGCGCCCGAGATCCTGCCGGTCTGGCGCGAGGCGCACCGGGTGCTGCGGCCGGGCGGGGCGCTGCTGGCCGGCTTCATGAACCCGATGGTCTATGTCTTCGACGCCGAAGCCGAAGACCGCGGCGAGCTGATCGTGAGGCATGCCCTGCCCTATGCCGACATCACTCACCTGCCGCCCGAAGAGCTGCAGCGCAGGATCGCCCGCGACCACACGGTGGAATTCAGCCACACCCTGGAGGCGCAGATCGGCGGCCAGTTGCAGGCGGGCTTCGTCCTGACCCACATGTACGAGGACCGCGACGGCGGCGCCCCCGATACCGGACGCTCCCGTTACTTCCCAACCTGCATGGCGACCCGCGCGGTGAAACCCTAGCGCACCGGCGCCAGGTCCGGCGCGTCCTTGCGAGGTGGCTTTGCTTCCAGATCGGCGATCAGGGCCTCCATCTCGCCGATCTCGCGGACCTGCGCCTCGATGATGCCATCGGCGAGCTTGCGCACGCGCGGATCGCGGATATGGGCGCGCCGGCTGGTCATGATCGCGATGGAGTGGTGGGGGATCATGGCCTTCATATAGGCCACGTCGTCGACGCTTTCCTGGCTGCGCACCAGCCAGAGCGCGCCAGCGAACACCGCGACACTCACCGCCAGGATGGCGATATTGGCCCGCCGGTCGTCGTACATCTTCAGCATGAACAGCAGCATGATGGGCGCCATGGCCGCGCCCATCACCAGCGCCATCCACATCCGTGTCTGGCTGAACCGCGCGTGCTCGATGGCGTAGGTGTTCAGGTACATCAGACCGAACATGACAACGGTCGATACCGCGATCATCGCGGCGAAACGCTTGTAACTCATGGATTCCTCCCAGCCTTCACTGGGAGGAAGAACGCCTGAGCGTCGGAACCCGTTCTAGGCGAAGTCCTGGTGGAACCTTAGGCGGGGGTCGTGGCAGGTCGGGCCGCGGCCCATTCCAGAAGGGAGTCCAGGGCTGGGCACATGGCCTGGCCCCAGTCGGTAAGACTGTACTCCACCTTGGGCGGCACCTGCGGATAGACGGTGCGGATGACCAGGCCGTCGCGCTCCAGGTCGCGCAATTGCTGGATCAGCATCTTCTGCGACACCCCGGGGATGGCGCGCTCCAGTTCAGAGAACCGAAGCGTCCCCTTGGCGAACATCTGGAAGATGATGACCATCTTCCAGCGCCCCTCCAGCATGCGGAACGCCGCCTCGACGCCAGAGGCCGCCATGTCCGGTGTGACGTCTTCAAGCTTACCTGTAGGTGAGTACCCTACCATTTTGTCGGTTCTTTCCATTCTGGAAGTATAGTCCATCTTGAGGGTTCAACCAGCGCAAAGGACACGCAATGACCCTCAAGCTCCCCGATCCCATCGGTCCCTACTTCGCCGCCGCCAATCGCGATGATCCCGATGAGGTGGCCGCCGGGTTCGCCCAGGACGCCCTGGTCCACGACGAGGGCCACGACATCAATGGCCGGGACGCCATCCGGGCCTGGGCGGCCGAGAGCCGCGCCAAGTACCAGTTCACCGCCACCCCAACCGCCATCGCGGCCGAGGCGGGGGAGACCGTGGTCACCGCACACCTCGTCGGAACCTTCCCCGGGAGCCCCGTGGATCTTCGCTATCGGTTCCAGGTGGCCGATGGGCTGATCAACCGCCTGGAGATCGGCTGATGGGCGATTTCGAAGGCAAGCGCGTCCTGGTCACCGGCGGGACGCGGGGCATGGGGCAGGCCACGGTGGCCCGGCTGCGAGAGGCCGGCGCCACAGTCTTCACCACCGCCCGCTCGGCGCATGAAGGCCTCGCCGCGCCCGATCTGTTTCTCGCCGCCGATCTTAGCACGCGCGAGGGCGTGGAGGCCTTGGCGCAGGCGGCGCTGGCGCGGCTGGGCAGGCTCGATGTGCTGGTCAACAACGTGGGCGGCTCGACCGCGCCCGGCGGCGGCTTTGCGGCGCTGGACGACCAGGCGTGGGAAACCGCGATCAACCAGAACCTCTATGCGGCGGTTCGCCTCGACCGGGCGCTGCTGCCCACCATGCTGGCCCAGGGCAAGGGCGTGATCGTGCATGTCTCCTCGATCCAGCGGCGCCTGCCTCTGTTCGACGCGACCCTGGCCTATGCCGCGGCCAAGGCGGCGCTCACCACCTATTCGAAGGGCCTCTCCAACGAGGTCGCGCCCAAGGGCGTCCGGGTCGTCAGCATCGCGCCGGGCTTCATCGAAACCACTGCCGCCACCGCCCTGGTGGACCGGCTGGCGGCCACCGCCGGGACCGACGCAGCCGCCGCGCGGCAGGGCCTTATGGACTCGCTGGGCGGCATACCCATAGGCCGCCCGGGCCGGCCGGAGGAGGTGGCCGAACTCGTAGCCTTCCTGGGGTCGGACCGCGCGGCGTCGATCAACGGGGCGGAGTACGTCATCGACGGCGGGACCACGCCCACCGTGTGATCGGGCGCGCGTCACCGCGCGCCCGTCGTGGGACTAGGCGTTCGCCGTGACCGGCGGCAGTTGGTAGGGCGGCGCGCCGGGCGGGCGGCCGATCCAGATCTGGCCGCTGCGGGCCATGACCTGACCGTCAGCGTCGAACAGGGCGACACCGGCGAAGTGCTTGCGGCCCTCGACCCGGTCGGCCCAGGCCACCACGACATAGGTCTCGCCCGCCTTGGGCTTCACCAGGACCTCACCGGCCATGGTGCCCAGCAGGCCAACGGGGGTCTCGGTCTTCATCCACCAGGCCATGGAGCCCGAGCAGTCCAGCGCCGCCCAGGTGATCTCGTCGGGGATGGTTCCGTCCGGATTGGCGAAGTTGGCGTGCGGGGTCCACAGGCCGGCGCAGGTTCCCTCAGGGGCGCCCTCAATCTGACCGACGTGAACGCCCAGGCCCTCGCCATCCTCACGCTCGATGCAGCAGGAGAAGCAGCCGCGATGCAGGGATTTCTGCGCGAACCGCGAGGCGCCCTGGAAGCGGCGGGCCTCGGCGATGGTCGGCGGGGCAGGCGGCATGGGGATCGCGTCGTCGGCGGCGGGCTTGGCCGAACCCAGCGGCAGGCCCTCGGCATTGGTCAACACGACCCCGCCGTCTTCACCCGGCGTCAGGGTGACGGCGACGTCCAGCGGCACCCCGCTGCGCAGCATGGCGCTGCCACGGCCGCCGACAGCATTGGAGAGCACGCCGCAGATATAGCCGCCGTTGGCGGTGACGGGCGGGCCGCGGAATTGTCTCGGAACAATGATCTCGGACATTGGAAATGGATCTCAGGTTCGATGAAATGAAAAAGGCTATGGCGGTTATCTGCCGTCGGATGGCGGACTCTGCAATGGGTCGGAGCGTCTCAGGCCCTCAACAATTGCGCGTCGGCCTCAATCGCGGCAGGGTCCGCGCCAACTCAAAAGGAAGGGCGTGCTCATGAACCCCAAGGCCGAATTCGACATCATCGTCTATGGCGCCACCGGCTTCACCGGTCGTTTGGTGGCCGAGTACCTTGCCCAGAAATACGGCGTCGGCGGCGACGTGACCTGGGCCATGGCGGGACGCAGCGCCGACAAGCTGGCCGCCGTGCGCGACGAGATCGGCGCGCCCAAGGACACCCCCCTGGTGGTGGCCGACGCGTCGGACCCGGCCTCGGTCAAGGCCATGGTCGCCCGCGCCAAGGCGATCCTCACCACCGTCGGCCCCTATCAGCTCTACGGTTCGGACCTGGTGGCCGAGTGCGCCGCCCAGGGGACCGACTATCTCGACCTCTCGGGCGAACCCAACTGGATGGCCGAGATGATCGGCAAGCATGAAGCGGCGGCGAAGAAGAGCGGCGCGCGCATCCTGTTCTCTTGCGGCTTCGACTCCATTCCCTTCGAACTCGGGGTCTATTTCGCCCAGAAGACGGCGAAGGAAAAACTCGGCGCCATGGTCCCGCGCGTGAAGGGCCGCATGCGCAAGATGCTGGGCGGTCTGTCGGGCGGCACGGCGGCCTCGGGCCGGGCCACCATGGCGGCCCTGCAAAAGGACCCCAGCCTATTCGCCTTGATGATCAACCCCTTCGCCCTGACACCGGGCTTCACCGGTCCGGCCCAGCCCCCCGGCAACAAGCAGGAACACGACCCGGACGTCGGCGCCGACGTGGGCCCCTTCATGATGGCGGCCATCAACACCAAGAACGTGCACCGCTCCAACCTGCTGCAGGGTCACCCCTACGGGGCCGACTTCGTCTATGACGAGATGTCGATCATCGACCCGAAGACGCCTGCGGCCTTCGCCGACATGCCCGCCGAGGGCGGCCCGCAGCCGGGCGAGGGTCCCAGCAAGGAAGAGCGCGAGGCCGGCTTCTACGACTGCCTGTTCATCGCCATCGCGCCGGATGGCCGCAAGGTCCAGGTCTCTGTCTATGGCGACAAGGACCCAGGCTACGGCTCCACCTCCAAGATCATCGCCGAGACCGCTATCGCCCTGGTGAACGCCCCCGATGTGGCCGGCGGCATCTGGGTGCCTGGCGCGGCCCTGGGGGACCGGCTGGTGAAGCGGCTGTCGGACAATGCCGGCCTGACCTTCAAGGTCGAGAGCTAAACCGGCCCCGGCGCGTTAGACGCTCAAGCCAGAGGAACCGCCATGAGCGTTGCGTTCACCAAGGAAGGGGATGCGGAGGCCACCGCCGCCGATCTCCCCGACCGCCCGATCTCGCCGCACCCCAACCTGGTGACGCCGCAGGGCATGGCCGCCATCGAGTCGGCCCTGGCCCAGGCGAGAGCCGACTATGCGGCGGCCCAGCACGCCGGCGGGATCGAGGCCGACCGCACCGCGATGGCCAGAGCCACCCGCGACCTGCGCTACTATGCCGCCCGCCGCGCCAACGCCCAGCTCATCGAGCCCAGTGACGACACCGACACCGTGCGCTTCGGTGGCGAGGTCACCATCGACCGGGAGGACGGCCGCCGGCAGACCTTCCGCATCGTCGGCGAGGACGAAGCTGACCCCGCCCACGGCAGCGTCTCCCACGTCTCTCCCCTGGCCCGCGCCCTGATGGGCAAGCACGTCGGCGACACCGCCATGCTGGCAGGCGCCGAGGTGGAGATCGTCGCGGTCTCCTAACCTCTCCGGCCCCGTCCGCCAGGGCGGATCGGGGAGGGAGCTGCCTGGCCCCCGCGCGTTCGCCCGCCCGCGTCCTGCCAGCGCGACCGCGAGGCGCCGTGCGCGCCCTTCGACGCCGCGCCCGCCATCGCCTCCCACTTCACGGCGTAGCGGACGAAGGCCAGGGTCTGGATGACATCCTCGGGATCAGCAGGCGCCAACTTGGTCGCCAAGTTCGAGCGCCCGATCGTCCAGGACCGATCGATCAGCCCTGACCACTTGGGATCCAGCCGGCCCTTGGCCCAGGCGCTGGCGGCCTTCTTGGAGGTCACCGTCCCGGTCTCCAGGCTGTGCAGCATCCGGCAGTACTGGGTGACGATAAAGGCCTGCAGCCAGTTCGCGTCGATGGGGATCGTGCCCCCCAGCCACAGCGTCGTGACCCGCCGGAACAGGGTGCGGATTTCCGTCCGCAGGGCCTCAGGCGTCACCGCGTCCACCAGCTCGCCGGGCTGCGGACCGGCCAGCGCGATCCCCTTCTCCCGCAGGCACCAGCGCACCACCTGGCTGTTGTCGTGCTCGGAGCGCACCAGGTGGTCGGCGCCGTTGTTCAGATAGAGGAACGGATAGGCCCGGGCCGGCATGTCGGCCATGCCGGGATCGGCCCAGCCGGGCGCGCGGGGCTCGTCGACCGGATCGCGCGGCTGGGTCGACCAACGACGGATGACGGCGGCGGGCGCATAGGACCCCTCCAGATGCTGGGCCCAGGGCGAGGCCAGCTTGAACAGCTCGGCGTGCATCGCCTGCAGGGCCGGCTGCTCAGCCAGGGAGACATCGCGCGCGGTGACGATCAGGAAGTCGACGTCACTCTGTTCGTCGGCGTCGCCCACCGCGAAGGAGCCCTGCAGATAGGCGCCGACGAAATTGTCGCCGAGCAACGCCTTGGCGCGGCTCACAAGCTGGTGGAGCACGCCGTTGAGATCGGCATACGGGGTCGCGCCCGCGGGCGCCGGGGTGTGGGATTGGGTCATGGAATATCCGTGGTCGGAACCGGCGCGCACGGGCGCGGGCTCTCGTTGAGCAATGAACGGGGAAAGCGAGGCGCGCAGGGCGCCGCCCGATCAGCTGTCTGTGGCCACGAAGACATCCTCCAACTGGAGGCTTGAGCCTAAACCCGCGCCGACCGATCCGTCTAGATGGCGACGGAGGTCTTGCGGGCCAGGGTCTCGATCTCGTTGCGGATCGAGCCGGCCGAGCTCTTGATCAGGGCCGAGACCCCTCGTCTGGCGGCTTCGCGGTCGCACGAGAGCACCATCTGTTTCACCGGCCCGAGACCGGCGGGCGGCATGGACAGCCGCTCGAAGCCCAGGGCCACCAGGACGAAGGCCTCCAGCGGACGCCCCGCCATCTCCCCGCAGACCGAGACCGGGGTCCCGGTCTCGGCGCAGGCCTGCTGAATCTGTTGCAAGGCCCGCAGCGCCGGCGGCGACAGGAAGTCGTAACGGTCGGCAACCCGCGGATTGCCCCGGTCGGCGGCGAACAGGTACTGCATCAGGTCGTTGGTCCCGACGCTGACGAAGTCGGTCATCGGCAACAGGGCGTCCAGGTGCCAGATCAGCGACGGCGCCTCGATCATGGCGCCCACCTCCAGCCGCGACGGCGCCGCGCGGCCGCGCCGCAGCGCCCAGGCGATCTCGTGGTCCACCAGGGCGCGAGCCGCGCGGAACTCGTCCACATTGGCCACCAGAGGGAACATGATCCGCAGCGGCCGTCCGCGCGCTGCGGCGATCAGCGCCCGTAACTGCAGCCGCAGCAGGGCCGGCCGGTCCAGGCCCATGCGGATCGCCCGCCAGCCCAGGGCCGGGTTGTCCTCCCGCTCAGCTTCCAGATAGGGCAGCACCTTGTCGCCGCCCAGGTCCAGCGTCCGGAAGGTCACCGCCATCTCGCCGGCCGCGTCCATCACCCGGCCATAGAGCGCGGTCTGGGCGTTGAAGCGCGGCATCTCCTCGGCCACCATGAACTGGAACTCGGTGCGGAACAGGCCGATGCCTTCCGCGCCGGTCTCGGCCAGGATGTCCAGGTCGACGTCCAGGCCCGCATTCATCAGCAGGGTGATCTTGGCCCCGTCGCGGGTGAAGGCCGGGGTGTCGCGCAGCTTGGCGAATTCCGCCCGCCGCTGGGTGCGGACCTCAAGCCTCGCCTGCAGCGCCTTGATGACGTCGGGGCGCGGCCGCAGATAGGCCTCGCCGGTCTCGGCGTCGACGATGACGGGGTCACCCTCCGACACCTTGTCGCGCAGTCCGGCCAGCCGTCCCACACAGGGGATGTCCAGGGCGCGGGCCACGATGGCCGCGTGACTCGCCGCCGAGCCCTCCTCCAGCAACAGGCCCTTCAGCTTGGTGCGGTCGTATTCCAGCAGGTCGGCGGGGCCCAGGTTGCGGGCGATCAGGATGGCGTTGGGCGGCAGGTCGCGGGCCTTGTGACCCTCGCCCGACAGGTGCCGCAGCAGCCGGTCGTTGAGATCTTCCAGGTCGTGCAGACGTTCGCGCAGATAGGGGTCGCGGGCCTGGCCCAGCCGGGCGCGGTGCTCGGAACGCACCCGCTCCACCGCCGCCTCGGCGGTCAGGCCGTTGCGCACCGCGTCCTCCAGACTGCGATTCCAGCCGCGGTCGTGGGCGAACATCCGGTAGGTGTCGAGCACCTCGTAGCTGGCCTCGACCAGCCCGTGCTGGCCGTCCAGCATCTCGTCGATCTGGGCCTGCAGGCTGGCGATGGCGGTGGCCAGCCGAACCTCCTCGGCCTGCACGTCGTCACTCAACAGCTTGGACGTCGCCACCGGCGGCTCGTGCAGGACCACGACCCCAAGCGCCAGGCCGTCGGCGAACTTGGCGCCCTTCAGCCGTTCCGGCCGGTGGGGGACCAGTTCGGCGTTCTTCAGCGCGCCTTCGGTGGCCAGTTCGCTGCTGGCCACCATCTCGGCCAGCACCATGGCGACGATCTGCAGGTCCTCGACCTCGTCGTCGGAATAGACTCGCTCGGTGCGGTTCTGGACCACCAGCACCCCGATGACCCGGCCGCCGCGCAGCAGGGGCACACCCATGAAGGCGTGGAAGGGGTCTTCGCCGGTCTCAGGGCGGTAGGAGAAGGCCGGGTGGTTTGGCGCGTCCGACAGGTTCAGCGGCCGGCCCAGGCGCAGGATTTCCCCCACCAGGCCCTCGCCGGGCTTCATGCGCGTGACGTGGACGGCGGTGGGGTCCAGGCCCTCGGTGGCGAACAGCTCCATGTCGTTGGAGCCGCCGCGCATGTAGAGCGAGCAGACCTCGGCCACCATCGAGCGCGCGATGATGCGCACCACCATGTCCAGGCGTGATTGCGCGGGCCCACCACCGGCCAGCGCCTCGCGGATCTGCCGCAGCAGGCTCCGCTGTCCTCGAATGGCGATGCCTTGTTGGGCCATCGTCCCCGCGCCTCTCCCTAAACTGCCGCCCCTCCGGACGGCCCGCGGCCAGCCCGGCCGTCTTGACCGCTCCCTAGCAGCTTTGAACGTCGGAACGGAGACGGAAATGCGTCTCCTCCCCCCAGGACTTGCCCAGATGATGGAAGTTTGGGCGGTAGGGCCCAGAGCCGGATGGCTGCTTTCGAAGCCTGAATCCGGCTCTCAACTTTTCAAATTGGAGCCCGAGTCAGCGATCAGGCGACTCCGCTTGATCGCATCGAGCCCTAGGCCTCCTGGATCGCCGCCAGCTTCCACGCGCCGTTGTTCTGGCGGGTGAAGGTCCAGTGCTCGGTGGTCTCGGTGGGGCTGGTGGCGTCACCCTCCAGGACCGCGCCGCTCGCGCGATCGCGCATGACGTCGACGCTCGAATAGCGCAGGGCGGCGGTGGCGTAGTCGGTGTCGCCCTCACGCCAGGCCTCGGCCACGTCGGCCTGCAGCAGGCGCACGTCGGACACCTCGTTGCGGCGGCCTTGGGTGGCGTTCTGGCTCAGTTCCTCGGAGAGGTAGGACATGATCTCCGGCGTCGTCCGCTCTCGCAGGGCGGCGTAGTCCTCGCGGCCGAAGGCGGCCTGGACCTCGTTCAGCAGCTCTTCGAACCGGTCGCGGTCGGCCTGGGTGACGCCGATCTCGTAGGTCTCCACGACCTCCGGGGCCGGGGGGACGGCGGTGGCGCCGCCGCCAAAGCCGCCGAACCCGCCGCTGGCGGGTTGTTCGAAACCCCGCGCGCCGTTGAGAGGCGTCACATTGTCCCGCGCGAAGCCGGCCGGCGCGGCGGTCGCCGCGCGGCGACGGCGGAACAGCATCACGATCAGGCCGACGCCGAGACCCAGGATCGCCAGCTGCATCAGGGTGTTCATCATCCCGGCGCCCATGCCGCCCCAGCCGTTGCCGAGGAACATGCCCAGCAGGCCACCGGCCACCAGGCCGCCCAGGATTCCGCCGCCCATGCCGCCGAGGAAGCCGCCGCGCCGGGGCGCCTGCGCCGCCGCCCCGGCCGCTGCCGGGGCCTGAGCCGTGGCGCCGGGACGGTCAGGGGTCATCGAGCGCTGGATCGGCGGCATGGGCGGCGGAATCCTGGGCGGCCTGGTGGCCGGTGGCCTGCTGGGCATGTTCCTCGGCAACGGCTG
>NZ_JBBKVV010000191.1:0-22367 GCF_037968635.1 Phenylobacterium sp. | reverse complement strand
CCCCGACCCCCACACCCTAATCACCGACCTCCTGTCCGCCTGGCCTTCTGACAGCACCCCACCCGAAGACCTGCTTACCCGAGCCTCACGGTTCATCCATGTGGACCCGGAGTTCAAGTCTGACCATGCGGGCAAGAGCCTGGGGGAGAGGCTGTACGAGGCCGTGCAAGCTGTCTGGCCAGCCAATGTCAAATGGGCCGATCTCCCTACGGATTTCCAGGCCCAATACGAACGCGCCGCCGTCTCCTTCACCGCCAAGCTGTCTGACGCTACGGGGTGGGAGCCTTCCGGGTACGAAGGTGAAGTCATCCAAGGTGGCGATTTGGTCGCGGGCGCGAGCGGGGAAAGCCTACATGGTGTCCAGCGCGAGACGGCCCATTACGCAGCGGTCTACGGTCAGGATGGACCTGTCGAAGTCAAGTTCTGGGTGTGTGGCAGGCGACCGCTTTCCACCTCTACTCAGACTGAGGAGGCGGGGTGATGGGAGAGCCTGTCTTCGTCTTCGGGTCGAACTTGGCTGGGCGGCACGGCAAGGGCGCCGCGCTGTTCGCCCGCCAGCATCACGGCGCGGAATATGGTGTCGGCATGGGCCGCACAGGAAACGCCTACGCCATCCCGACCAAGGACGAGCACATTCGGACGCTTCCGCTGGGCATCATCGCCGCGCACGCCGCTCACTTCCTCGACTATGCCCGCGCGAACCCTGACCTCGCCTTTCAGCTCACACCAATCGGGTGCGGCTTGGCGGGCTACTCGTTCGGCCAGATCGCGCCGATGTTCAAGGACGCGCCGCCGAACGTGAAGATGCCCGATGAGTTCGTGGCCGCACTTTCCAGGACACCTCAGGCCGCCAGCCAAGTCCTCGGGAGGCCAACCAATTCCACCCCCCTCCCATCCGAAGGGGGTAAGACGCCATGACCGCCTTCGATGTCCAGACAATCAGCGACGCCGAGGCGGCTGAACGCCTAGGCTTCCCAGTGCGAACCATCCGCGCCGTCATTGACAAGCACTCGCTGTGCCTGAAGGCGCGAGGCCGCCGCCGCCTGACGCCCACCCAGTTCGAAGCCCTCCAAGAGGCCCTGACCCCGACATGCCGCTCAAGCTCTACCCCAGGCCGAACGGCATCTTCCACATCCGGGGGACCGTCCAGGGGCGACGCGTTGACGAGAGCGCTCGCACTCGCATCCGTGCGGAAGCCGAAGCGCTCCGGGCGAAGCTCGAAGCCGACATCTTCAAACGCGCGGTCTATGGCGACAAGTCGGTAGCGACCTTCGCCGAGGCCGCGGCGATCTACATGGAGGCCGGGAAGCCGAACGACCACCTTGCGACGCTCATTGCCGAGATCGGGCTTCGCAAGCTCTCCGACATAGACCAGAACTTCGTGGACACCCTCGCCAAGCGCCTGAAGCCCAAGGGGGCGCCGGCCACGCGCATCAGGCAGATCTACACGCCCATCTCTTCGGTGATGAACTTCTCCGCGCCGAAGCTGTGCGACCCGGTGAGGTTCGCCAAGCCCAAGGGCGCCGGAAAGCGCGTTGATCAGATGACCCCCCGAGAGGTCGAGATCATGCTGGGGTTCCTGCCCGACCACCTTCGTCGCCTGGTCATCTTCTACGTCGCCACCGGTTGCCGGGCGACTGAGGCCCTGAACCTCGAATGGCGCGACGTGTCGCCGGACGGACAGCGCGTTGTGTTCTGGGAGACCAAGGCCGGATACTCGCGAGGCGTGGACCTACAGAAACGCGCTCGACTGGCCCTACCGACCCGGCCGGACGACGGTGAGGGGTTCGTATGGCTCAACAGCGACGGCGAGCCCTGGGCGGCCTATGACAGCCTCAACACCACGCTCAAGAAACACTGCGCCAGGCGCAGGCCTGATGGGTCCTTGATCCCTGTGAAGGAGCGGGCGACCTACGAAGGGCCGCGATTCCGCCCGGTTCACTGCCACCTTTTCCGCCACACCTGGGCGACCTGGGCTTATGCCGTGACCCGCGATCTGACGTTCCTGATGGGTCAGGGCGGCTGGAAATCGGCCTCGATGGTCATGCGTTACGCCCACACGGCGAGCCCAGACTTGGCTGCTGCGGTGAAGGCGGCGGGTTGGGAAATTCGGAGGCGCGGCCGGTGACGATTTGGGAGAAACTCGGGACGCCGTTTTACGGAGCGCCGCAAACCCTTCCCCCACAAGCGGTTGCGGGTTTGGCCGTCTTCGTTGGTAAGGCTGAGGTCCAGGGTTCGAATCCCTGCAACGGCACCACTACAAACCCTTGCGGTGCAAGGGATTTCAGGGGGACGGAACGCATCAGCGCTCCGTCTCTTTGTCGTTTGGGGTCCCTGGTTTCCCAAGCGCCATGCCCCTGTGGCGCCCACACAAGGCGCGACACGACAGACTGCAGCGGACAACGCCGCGAGAATCCTCGTCATCAATCACGCGTGAGGTTGCGAGTGGCGACCGCCTGCCTATATATCCGGGTAATATTCTTTGCGCCGTCGCGGCGCGGATCTCGCCGAGGCTCCTGATGGACGACCCCGCCGCCTACACCGCCTTCGCCGGACACCAGGGTCTGGCCGCCGGCGATCTCCGGGAGGTCGCTCTCGCCGCCAAGACCGCGCACGACAAGGGCCAGGAGCCCATCCTGGTCTTCGACGACGCGACCGGCCGGACGGTGGAGCTGGACTTCCGGGGATCGGCCACTGAGGTTCTGGCGCGGCTCCCCACCGCCGAAGCTCCGCCCAAGCCGGGTCGCGGCCGCCCCAAGCTCGGGGTTACGGCGCGTGAGGTGACCCTGCTGCCCCGCCATTGGGATTGGCTGGCCAGTCAGCCGGGCGGCGCTTCGGCGGTCCTGCGCCGGCTCGTTGAGCAGGCGCGAAGGGAGAATTCCGGCGCCGACGACGCGCGTCTGGCCCTGGAGGCGGCGCACCGCGCCATGACCACCCTGGCGGGGAACCTGCCGGCCTATGAGGAGGCGATGCGGGCCTTCTACGCCAAGGACTACCGCGGCTTCTCGACCCTGACCTTGGCCTGGCCGACGGACGTCGGCGACTATCTCCGCCGCTTGGTCGGCCGTGTGCAGAGTCTGCAGACTCCGACCACAGCTTAACGTCCGTCGAGCGACTTCAATCCGATCCCCGCCACAAAGGCCGAGATGCCGGCGGCGAGCCAAGGCGCGCTCTTCACGACCCAGTTCCAGAACGCGGCCGCCCCCTCCACCTTGTCGCGTGCGGCCTCCAGCAGATCGACGCGGGTGATCGCGGCCTTGAGGTCCGACCGCAACCCCTCCACCAGCTTGCCCGCCTCCTGGGCCTCCAGCCGGACGAGGCGCTCGCGCACGTCGTCGACCTTGGTCGTCAGACCCTCGAGGCGGCGTGTCTGGGCCGCGAGATTTTCGCTGATCTGTCTCAAGGTCAGGATTTGAGCGTCGCGGATCGCGTCCAGATGTTGGGCGCGTTGTGTGTCTTCGCCTGTCATGTGGTTCGCGACCTCACCCAAACGCCGTCTTGAGGCCGCTGACCGCACCGATCAGTTGGGCGATTTCGCCCAGGCTCGCTCCCGACTCCTTCGTCGTCGAATTGTTTGTCCCCGTCGTGTCCTCGACTTGGCCCTTGAACAGCGCCAGCGGCAGGCCCGAGAACATGTCGATTTGCGACGCCAGGGTGCTGATCGGCGCCTTGCGCATGGCGTCATCGGCCCCCCGCAGCTGAGCGCCCAGCGCGGCCTGGGTGGTGATGTCGGCCCGGTTGCCGCCCGCGCGGTCTAGGGCCGCCTGAAGCTTCATCTGGCTGTCCTGCAGCGCCAGTTGCGCATTGGCCGACGAGGCCTGCTGGCGGCGATCGGCGTCCTGGCCCGACAGGCCGGCGCTGGTGGTGAACATGTCCGACAGCATCTGCGAAAGCTCGCTGCTGCGCGCGCGGGCCAGTTCGCCCTCGGTCTGGGATTTGGCCAGGGCCGCGCCAGACCCGCCGAACGCCCCCTGCCCTGCGATGGCCAGGTCCTGGGCCGCCCTGGTCCTGCCCGCATTGGCGTCGAAGTCGGCCATCGCCGCGTCCGTCACCCGATCCTGATAGGGGTTGTAGTAGGCTGATAGATTGTCCAGCAGGCTCGCCGAACTGACGCTGGGCGCCGGCCCGCCCAGCAGGCTGGAGAACCATGCGTCGCTGCCCACCGTCCGGGCGTCGCCCCCGGCCAGCTTGCCCAGCGCGGCGGCCCCGCTCTCGGCCTGGCGTTCCAGGGCCGAAACCGGCGCGACATAGTCATAGGGGCTGGCCCCGCCGATCTTCTGGATGCCCAGATTCAGGCTCTCCGTCCCGTGGGACAGCCAATCCGGCGTCGTCGGCGTGACCACCGAATGGTTGGTGGTGACCTGATTGGTCGCGGTCTTCTTCTTACCCATCTGAAAGCATCCTCTTGAGTTCGTTTCCACAGCGCGCGTAGCCGTGCTTGCGCAGGGCGCGCGACCAGCCCGCTCGGCCCTCGATCGTCACGTAATGGCAGCCTTGGGCCCGGCCCCAGGCCTCGACGCCGGCGCGCATCTCCAGAATTTCGGTCAGGTCGCCGCCGGCAAGCCAGACGTGCAGGCAGAGCGCCTCACCCTCCCGGATCCGCTGGGTGACCATGGCCGCCGCCGCCCCGGCCCAGAGCTGGGCGCGGCCCGCCAGGATGTCGTCCAGCAGTTCGGCCTCGCTGGCGCACTGCGCCTGCAAGGCGGGCAGCAGCCAGGCGCGATAGCGCGCCCAGCCGGTCGCGCCCTCAGCGGCTTCCGGCCGGGGCAATGTCGAACACCGGACGCCCGATGCGACAGGCGGTGGGCGCCGATCCGCCTGCGAACCGCACACGAAACATCCGCCCGGTGGTCCTCAGGTCCACCCGTTCCGTGCCGGGAACCATGCTGTAGACCCCGTTCGAGGTCTCGCTGCCCTGGGGGGTGAAGCGGCTGGTCACCGAGACCGAGACAGGTCCCACCTGGTCGGCCATGTCCGGCCACAGCCCCCGAACCATCGCCGTGGCGTTCTCGTCCAGGCACTGGTCGGCGCTCTCCACGAACCAGGAAAAGGCGCCGCCATCGGCGCTCTGCCCTCGCTCATGCCAATAGGCGCCGCCGCCGGGATCGACCCCGATCGGATACTGCGACGGCCCGGCGTCGATCATCGCCGTCCGCGCCATGACGCCCCGCGACCACGCGCCATCCATCAGCGACATCAGCAGGTAGCGGCTGTTCTCCGAACCCTCCCGGGCGTCGGGATAGTCAAAGCGGATCTCGCTGAACGACGACGACGACGAGGCGACGATCTTGTCCCCCTGCGACGCCGCCAGGTTATCGGCCAGGGCCTCGCGAATCGAACACCGCAGCGGCTCAACCGCCCCACCCAGGCCATAGCGATAGAACTGCAGGTCGGGGCCCAGCCAATAGGCCTGCTGCCCCACCACCACCGCGGCGTTGGGGCCGATCAGTCCGCATTTCTCCCCCACCCGGTCGAACCGCCAGGGCTGGGTCAGCGACCCCACGAACGATCCCAGGAACAGGGCGTGGCTGGTCCAGATCAGCAGATTGGGGCCGATCACCCGGCCGGCCACGATCCGTCCGCCGCCGGGCAGGATGTACTCCCGCGCCGTGGTCGCGGGCCCAGTGGCCCACTCGGTGTTGTTGCGCACCGAGGAATGTCTCAGGCAAAGCGGATTGAAGGTCCCCGACACCTCCTCATCGCATCCCAGGGCGAACACCTGGTCAGTGGACGCCACCACCATGTGCGTCACCCGCGCCGGCGCATTGCCGAGCGGAGCGGCTGGCGAGCCGGTATTGTTGGCCCACGCATAGACGCCACCCTCGCGCGGGCAGGCGATGAGGTTCTCCCCCCAGGCCGCCAGCGACCAGGTCCGCGGGAGGTAGTCCGCCAAGGACGGCTCCGACCAGTTCCCGGTCGAATAGGCCCCGGTGCCGTAACCTTGCCCCCCGGTTCCATCCACCAGCCCCGCCGCCAGACCTGACGGCGTGATGTCATAGAGCCCGCCGCCCTTGAACACCTGCAGGTGGCTGTGGGCGCCAAAGGCGACATTCAGCACCGCGGCCTTGTCGGTCCAGGGCAGGACACCGCGGCACACGCCGTTCAGCGGCGCATCCACCAGCCGCTCCCACCCCCCGATCACCTGCGGCCGGCCCCGCCAGAAGCGGATATTCGACCCATCCGCCCACCGGCCGGCGGATGCAAAGCTGGTGTCGTCCGCCGAGAGCCCCGGCGGGATGTCGAGAGGAATACGCATGGGTCGGGACCACCCTCCTTTTGATCGGCTTGAGCAGCGCGGCGCGGAGCCGTAAGCTTGCGAAATGAAGGTTTCAGCGCCGGTTCGGCCCTACTACTCAGCGAAGGGTGCCTCGACGGCGTTCTATGATTTGGTGACGGCGAAAGACGCGTCGCTTAGTGGCGATATCGACCTCTACGCCAGCTTAGCACCTGCCGGTGGCTCGATCCTTGAGCTTGGCGCTGGAACTGGTCGGGTAGCGGTCGCGCTTGCCGAGCAAGGCTTCCACGTCACCGGGCTCGACATCGCCCCCGCGATGCTGGATCAGGCAAACGCCAAGCGGGCTTCATGTTCGGACGAGGTTGCGAGCCGTCTTCACTTCGTCCAAGGCGACATGACGTCCTTCACCCTCGCCAAGCAGTTCGACGCGGTAATCTGCACCTTCTACGCTCTAGCCCACCTTCCGGTCGGCGCGGCCTGGACAAACACCTTTAAGGCAGTTGGTCGCCACCTTAAGCCGGGCGGGACTGCGGCGTTTCATTTGCCGGTCCCGGCAAAAATGGGGTCCACCGTCCCGCCTCCAACTTCCCCCGTCTTCAACTACTCCACTGGCGACGGCGAAAGTCTCACGCTCTTTGTCGCAAAGCGGACAATGACGGATCGGGTCGGCCGCATGGACCTAATTCTGCGATACGTCCACGCGGGTCCTAAAGGGGTTCAAGAGAGCCTTGAGCGGCTAACCCTTTACTCCGGTGACCCAGACCTCTTTGCCGTTGCCAGCGGCTTCGACAGGCTGGGCGAGCCGGTCGCCCTGGGTGAAGACGGATTGGTTCACATCTACAAGCGGACTTAAGCGCCTTCGCGGACAATTAGCAGGAAGCCGCCAACCCCTCCGCGACCGGTGCCCGACACGCCCGCGCCACCTCCGGGCGCACCGCCAATTCCAGCGACGTTTGAGGATCCCCCACCTGGGAAGTAGTTCGTTCCGCCAGACGCCCCACCGACAGTACCGGCCCCGCTAGAGCCGCTGACGTTTATGTCTCCTCCCGTCGCCGCGCCGCCGGCGCCCGCAACGCCCGCGGAGCCCTGAAATCCCCCGCCCGCGCTAACCAGCCCGGCGGGTAGGGTCACCGTCGTCGCGCCGCCGTTCGCCCCTCCCGCCGTCGCCGCTGCGACGACAAGCGCCACAACCTGGCCCGAACGCACCCGAACCGCCTTCTGGGCGTGGGCAGCGCCACCCCCGCCCGCGTTGGTGCCACCATCGCTGGAGCCGCCCGCGCCCCACAGCACGAACCGATAGGTCGCGGTCTTCGGGCACTGCCAGTTGTAGGACCCGGCCACATAGGCCCGGACGTAATTCGCGACGACAGTGTCACTCGTCGCCTTGCGAGGCGGGTTCATCGCCTGGCTAGGAGCTTGAAACCCCTTCAAGCCGGGCCGCATCAATAGTCGCCCCACTCAGCGTGGACGACCACGCCGCTGTTGCTGACCCCGATGGCGACATAGAGTTCGGCGCCGGCCAGCAGGACCAGGGGCAGGTCCTCGGAGTACCCAAAGTCCGTCGGCGTCTGCCCCGTCGTCTGGGCCACCGTATAGGCCGCCATCAGCAGCGAATTGATCAGCTTCTTCGTCGTCCCCGCATCGTAGGAGACATAGAGCTGCAGCTCGGTGGCGGTATTGGTCGCCCGCGCCAGAGCGGTGATCTTGGTGACCCGCGCCCCGTTGGGGCCCGCCGTCAGCAGTTTCTGCGTATTTGTCGGGGTGTCTGAATAGGTGGAGTTGGCGGCGGTGCAGACCGCGACGCCGGACTTCGGCGTCTGGGGCGTGATGACGTTGTTGCCGGTGACGGCCATGGCTTGAGATCCTTAGAACAGAAGGGAGAAGGCGATCGCGCGCGCCGTCGCGGCCTGCGCCTTGGCGGACTGGTCGCTGGCGTAGTCGGAGATGTCGGCCACGGCGGGCGCGGCCCAGGTCGGGCTGGTTCCGTCGGTCTTCAGGAATCGGCCCGCGTTGCCGCCCTGCCCCGGCAGGACGCCGGCCTGCGCGTCCCAGGCCTGCTGGTCGACATAGGCGCGCACCGCGTCGACATAGGCCTTGATCGAGGCGCCGCCGATCAGCAGCGAGACCACGTTGGTCCCATCACAGAACGCCAGAACGGTATCGCCCACGGCCAGGGCCAGGGTCGTCCCGGCGCCGGTAGTCAGGGTCACCACCCCGCTTGCGCCGTTGCGCGCCAGATAGATCTTCGACACCGACGGCAGGGTCACGCTCGCCGGCCCCGTCCCGCTGAAGTCCAGGATCGCCGCGCGCGCCTCGTCGTCGCCGTTCGACGCCGACAGGCTGTAGGCCGCGCCGGCCAGCACAATGGCCGCCCGGCCGGCGATGGCGGTGTCGATGCGGCTGAGGGCGTTGTTCAGTTTCGGCGCCCCCCAGGTGTTGAGGTTCTCGCCGGCCGCCTGCAGCTCCAGGCGCAGGCGCGGGGTGTAGGAGGAAGGCATCAGAGGGTCGCTCCCGTGTCTTGGCGGATCCAGTGGACGCCGTCGGAATGGGCCAGGATGTTCAGATCGCTCACCAGCAGCACCGTGTTCGGCCAGGTCGCCGCCGATGGCAGGGCGGCCTGGACGCAGGCATAGATCGGCGTCGGCGCCTCGGGCGCGCGCCAGGCGCGGACGGCCTCGATCAGGTCGTTCAGCACCGGCCGCAGATTGGCCGGTGCGTCGGCGGGCAACGGCCTCATGCGCCGCTCGCCAGCAGCAGGGGCTCGACCCCCAGGGTCGCCAGGGCCTTGCCGCGCGCCTCCTTGGCCCGCGCCTCGGTCAGCGCCGCCTCGAACCGCGCCATGAACAGCGACAGCAGTTCGGCGTCCCGCAGATAGGGCGCGGCCTCCACCAGCGCCCCGAACAGATAGAGATCCGGATAGTCTGTCAGCACGGCGTTGCCGGGCTGGGCGTCGGACAGCGCCAGCCGCCCGACCATCCTCAGCGCCAGGCTGTAGGCCCGGTCGCAGGGGCGGTCGAAGGCGATGGCGCCGGCGTTCAGGGTCCAGGCCTGCGGCCCTCCCGCCGCCGTGCTGATCGACAGCGCCGCCGGGTCCACGAACCGCAACGGCGTCCGGCCGCTCGGGCCTTGCAGCCACAAAGCGATAGGCTCGCGGAACGCCGCCGGCAGGGTCACGGTCCGGGCGCCGATCGTGGTGGTCAGCACCTCCTCGGTCTCCATCATCCTCAGGCGCAGGACCCGGTTCAGCCGCGACTCCGCCAGGGCGATGAAGTCAGAGGTCCGGTCGGCCAGGTCGCCCCGCTCGAGCCAGTCGGCGATGGCGGCCTTGAGCTCGGCATAGGTTGAAAGCGCCATGGGCTGGTTCCCCCAGTTTGGATTTTCAGGACTTCGGCTTGCGCCGTGTGGCCAGGCGTTTGGCGAGCTCACCTTCGAGCTCCACGATCCGGGCCTGCGCCGCGTCGCGGTCGACCAGCTGGCGTTGGACCTCCGCCTGGGAGTCCTCGAGGGCCAGTTGCAGGCGTGCGATGAAAGCCGCGGGCCCGGAGGTGGCCTCGAAGGCCGCCGGGCTGTCGGACCAGCCAGCTCCGGGATGTCTCTCGCCTGCGGCGAAGACCTGGCCGGCGGGCGCCAGGGTGGGATGGTAGAGGCAAGTGGGCGCGGACAGAACCTTCATGGAAGGGCCTCCAGTTGGCGCGGGATTGAGAACGAAAGCGGGGCCGCCCCGAAGGACGGCCCCGCGCGGGCGCCTAGTTGTTGGCCAAGCGGCAGGCCAGTTGCGGCCGCAGGGTCTTGAAGCCGTAGAGGACGTCGAGACGGCACGGGAACTTGTCGTTGTTGATGTCGTACTGACGCACGATCCGCATCGAAATCCCGTCGAAGGCCTCGCGGGCCGCGAAGTCCACGCCCCGCGGCATCACCATGTCGGCGGTGGCGAAGGCGAAGGCGCCCTTGTGATAGGCCATCGACAGTCCGTGGGCGGTGTTCCCCGTGCCCGCCACCGTGATCGCCACATTGTCCGACGGCGAGCCGCTGACGGTCTGCAGGGCGCCCGAGGTGATGATGGATGGGCTGATCTGGACGGTCAGGTTCCCCGAACCGTCCGCCGCGCCGTCAGCGGTCGCCACGAACTGCTGCAGGATGCCGGTCGAGGCCTTGGTCTCCGAATGCACCCGGAACACCCCGGCGATGACGAAGATGTCGCCCTTCTTCAGGGCGGGCGTCGACGCCGTCCAGCCGTCGGTCACCAGGCTCGCGCCGCTCTGGGCCGCGCCGTTCACCAGCGGCGTGCCGGCCTTGGACCCCACGGTGTGGCTGGGCCAAAGCGTGTTCTCCATGAAGTCGAACCCGGCGGTCCGGCCCATGAAGCCCTCGCGGTACTGCTTGGTCAGGTTGGTCTTGTCGTTGAACAGGCCCTTGAGCGCGTCCACCAGGTCGACATTGTCCTGGGTGTTCAGGTTGCAGGTCCGGCCGGCCAGGGGCGCCAGGTTGTCCACCAGGATCTTGCGGCCCTGCAGCACCTTGGCGAAGGTGGTGGCCAAGCCGTGGTTGTTCACCTGGTTGTGGACGTCCTTGTACATGGTCATGGCGTCGGCCTCGATATTGGCCGCCAGCACGCTCATCGCCGGCTCCAGCACCCGGTCGCTGAAATCGTCCAGGCTCATGGTCAGGTCGACGGAGGTGAAGTTCAGGTCCACCCCCTTCTGGGTCTGGACCTTCAGGTCGACGCTGGTCTCGGTGGTGTCCTGGGCGGCGAGCGTCGAGCCGGTCCGCACGATATACTGGTTGGGCAGGCGCACCTTCAGGGTGTCGCCCACCTTGGCGCCCTGGCGGGCGAAGCTGTCGTCGTACTCGCGGGTGATCGACCCCACGAAGTTCAGTTTCTGATGCAGCACGCGCAGGGCTTCACGCGTGACCGCGGTGGGGGAAAGCAGGGTGTTGGGCAAGGTGTGGCGTCCTTTTCGGATGGCGCGGCGGGCCTCGGGCGCGCCGGCATGTGTCTGGGGTAAGGGTCGACGGTGGCGTTCCTGGCCAGGCCAGCGCTCGATCGGCGATGTCGGGCGCACGAGGCGCTGGAGGTCGCGCGCGGACTTCCAAGACTGGATTGGTCACGCGGAGGGGTCGGGATCTCAGGCTGAACTGGCGGTTGATCTTCAACCGGTTGGCGATAGTCTAGGAACGAAAGATGAACTCAGAAGGCCGGCGATGGCACCGATCCACCGACATGTTCTGCGCCGATACGCAATTCCCGCCGGCCTGTGGATAGCCGCCTGTATTGCGGGGTCCTCGTCGTTCTACCTGGCCGGGCTCATTGGCGTACCCGTCGCTGCGCTTTGGCTGTTCTGGTTGATTGCGCACGAGCCGCCTGTTCAGAGATTTAGCCAGAAGGCGGCCAGGATCGCCGCCATTCTTCTGATCCTCTTGCTGCCTCTCGCGATGTTCATCGGCGCGATCTATGTCGTTACGCATGACGATGAAGGCATTGCAGCGGCGATCGCGGTGCTTGCGATCGGTCCCTTCGCCGCCATTCAGATTGTGGCCGGGGCCGTCGCATTGTGGTGGGTGACGCGACAAAAACTCGCCTCGTCACTGGGACCAACGCCTCCAGCCCCCTTGGCCTAGGCGGTTCAGTAGCCGGGCAGCATGGGTATGCGGGACACGCCATCCAGGCTTCTTGAGAGGCGTGAGAGCAGAAGCCCTGGCGCGGTGGATCCGAAGCCGGATCCGAGCGCGGCCCGCGACCGCTCCATCTCTGGCGAGAATTTGCCACCCCCGAGAGGGGTCGCGTAGCCGGGCGTGGCCTTGTCGCCGACGCGCCTTCCAATCGTCGCCTGCATGACGTCGCCGACGAAGCTGTTCGAGTTCGAGTTCCAGCCATAGAGGTTGTCGGCCCGATTGGTGCGCCTGACCTCGGCGCGCGCCGGCGCGGAAACCTCCTGCGCCGTCCGGTTGGGGATGAAGGTCTGGAAGACGACCCGATCGCTCGGACCATAGTCCTTGCTCTCGCGGGCGGGGGTCACGGCGCTCCGGACCTTCAGCTTCCCGGCCAGGAAGTCGCGCCCGAACGGCAGACCTTCGGCCGATGGACCGCCGCGGGCGATGATCTGTCGATCACCGTCATCATACTCGATGAACATATGATCCGGCCCCGCGGTGAGCCACGACGGCATGCCGGGGATTTTCTTCTGGAAAATGTCGTTGGCCCTGACCGTCACGGTCGTACCGGGCGGGCGGGCCGCCTTCTTCGGTGCGACCTTCAGCCGGGCGTCATTGCGAACGATCTGCTTGTCGACAGCGGCCATCCTTACCGCCCCTTCAGAGCCTGTTCGTTGCGGCGGCGGATCCACTCCCCCGTCGCCATCTCGTCGCGCACCCCGCCGCCGGGAACCGCCGCGCCGGTGACCGAGATCGCCGGGCGCACCGCCTGGCTCTGGGCCAGGGTCCTGGCCGAGGCCTGCTGCTTCTCCAGCTGCTCGCCCAGGTGGGCGCGGTGCAGGATCTTCCACAGGCGCGGGTCGGCGATCTCCCGCAGTTCCTCCAGGGTGACCCCGAAGGCGCCGGCATATTCCACCAGCTTGGCGGCCACCTCCGGCGACCAGCCGTCGATCTCCTGGCTCAGCACCCGGCCCGTCTCGGCCAGTTGCTCGGCGGCTCGCCGCTGCGCCTCCAGCCGGCCCTGCTCGGTTCTGTGGGTCAGGGACCAGGCGAACTGATCGCGCGCCTGCTGGGTCTGGGTGAACTCCGCCCACAGCGCCTGGGCGTTCTGCGGATCGGCTTGGCCGAAGGTCTCCCAGTCGATCCCCTGATACTCCTCGATCTGCTGGTCCAGCAGGTGCAGCCGCGCCCGGTCGCCAATATCGGCCTGGGCCAGCTCGACCTCCTGCGCATGGGCCCGGCGCTGGGCCTCCAGCGTACGCCGATGCTCCCCCAGTTCCTGGGTCTTGCGGGTATAGTCCCCGTGCATCAGGAAGGCGCCCTTCAGCGCCCGCGGGATGCGGTAGACCTGACCGTCGTGCTCCACCTCCTCGTGGTCGTCCTCGGCGGAGATGCCGCCGTGGGCCAGGTCAGGGCGCAGGTCTTCGCTCGCGGCGAGCGCGTTTTCAGGTTCCATATTTTCCTCTTGGTCGGTGTCTTGGCGGCGGGTCGGCGCGCCATGCGAAAGGGGTGGCTAACGGTCGCCGCGACGCGGTTCCGCCGCGCTCCAGGGCGGAGCGAGGCGCCAACCGTGCGTCATCGCGCCGGTGATCACGTTTGGTCTGGTCGGATCATGCTCGCAGGAGTGTCACTCGCCGTACGCCGGCCGGGAGGTCCTGCGCAGCGTGAGCCTGTCCTTCCCGTCGACCCGCCACCCCGCCTCCACACCGTTGGTGACATAGTCGCCCTTCTCGCACAGGAGGCATCGGCCCGTCGGATCGCGCACCTCGAGACGATAGACGTTGTCCGGAGAATCCTGGACGAAGGCGAGGTCGTCGCACACGCCGTTGCAAGCCTGGGTGATGGACCCGCCCTCATTGAGGATGGCGATCTTCGTCCCGCCGTGCTGCGTGACATCGGCTCCGGCGACCTGCCCTGTGATCGCGTGCATCCCGGCGCCGGGCCGATGGCTGAAAAGGAACAGCGCCAGGACCGTCAGGACGACGCCAGCGCCAAAACTCAGGCCGCTGAAACCCAACCGCCTTGGGGCATTCCCTGAGCCAGCGTCCATCCGCGTTTCTCCGTGGCATCGCGAAGCCAGACTGGAACATATTGGAAACATCTGTCAATCTCCGGCCTGGAGGTTGCTCGTCAGTCAATCAGTAGAGCGGATACCGGCGGGGCGGCTCTGCCGCCGGGGCGTCCTTGTATCCCCGCTCCGGCGTGCCCTCGTAGGGCCTGGTTGTCGGATAGGCGGACCTATCCGGCGTCGTATCCTCGTAGCGTTGAAGATCGCGGGCGACCGCCTCGCGCAGCGAGAGGGGGCGATTTTGCAGTCGCGCCGGATCGATTGGGCGGCCTCGCTGCGCAGCCCGGACGCCCTGGGCGTTGTTCATCAGGTCCATGGTGGCCTCCGAGAGGGGTTGGCCCTTCCCACCCAGCCAACGCGGCGCCGAGCCCTCCAACTCATGACCCAACCCCACCAGGGTGGAAAATGCCGGCCCGGTTTCGTTGGCCATCCGGCGAGACCACTGGGCGTGCCGATCGGCGTCACCCTGGTCATTGTGGTGGCCGGTATGACGGGCCAATTCTTCGTCGGCGATCCGACGCCCAGCTTTGAATTTTCCGGCGATATCCCACGCCGGGAGAGCCGTCGCGCCAATCCCGGCGCGGGCGTTCCGCTTGCTGACGTCGTCTACCCGCGCGCGCAGCGCAGACATGTAATTCGCAAAGTCCGTCATCTAGGCCGCCCCTCTGGCTTGTGATTGCGCGGACGAAGCCCCTGCAGCCATCGTCCGCATTCGGTTGGTCTCGGCCTCGAAGGCCTCGATCTCCAGCTTGCGGGCCTCGTGGGCGCGGTCCTGTTCCAGGGCCGCGATCTTGGCGCCCGCGGCCTGCAGGGCCTGGGCGAGCTTGGCCATCTGGGCCTTGGCCGCCTCCACCTCAGGCGCCGCGCCCTTGGCCTGGTCGGGGACCATGGCCGCCAGCCGCCCGGCGATCTCGTCGGCGCCGGGCCAGTCGAGGTTGCGGGCCAGCAGGTCACCGATCACCGGGGCGGCCTGCGGATAGGCGCGGATCAGTTCGATCATCTGGGTCGCGGCCTCCTCGCGGCGGCTGGTGAAGCTCGGCCCCGACTTGACGGTCAGGTCGTACTTGCCCACCGCCAGGTCGTAGATCCGGGTGATCTTCCGCGCCTGGTCGGCCGGGTCAGCCGCCTGGAACGTCTGGTTTACCGGGGCGAGCCTGGCCTCCCCGCCCGGCCCCAGCACCCGCACCACGCGGGGGGCTGAGTAAACCTTGGGGATCAGGTCGATCAGGATTCGTCCGGCGTGCCGGATCGCGCGCGAGAGGTTGTCGATATAGTGGAAGGTCGAAACGTCGCCCTCCCGCTGCCGCGCCATGATCGCCCGGCCCGAGGTCTCGTTGGACCGCGCCCCCAGGCTGGCGTCGTGCAGGCCCATGATCGACTTCATGTCGTCGCTGGCGTTCAGCGCCTCCTGCAGCGCGCCGGCCGGCACCCCGCTGAAGGGTTGGCGCATCGGCGGTTCAGGTCCGTCGTATTCGATATAGGCGTGGGTCTGGACATTGGCCGTCGCCCACTTGCTGGCGTCGGTCTCGAAGGCGCCCTTGCGGCCGATGAACGGCGCCTTGGGCGCCAGAGCCACCAGCTCGGTGGAGGTCGTGCGCCAGTAGTTGAACATCCGCTGCGGGTCCTTGGCGTCGCGGACCAGGCTGCGCAGCCGGCGCTTGCCGTCGACGTGCAGCTCCTCGCCATAGACCGGCACGATCGGGATGAACCTGCCCGCCCAGTCCACGGTCTCCAGCACCTCGGCGCCGGTCATGATCCGCTGAATCACCTTGGTCGAAGCGACCTGCCGAGGCCGCCCGATAACGCTGACCCCCAGGGCGTCGAACATCGCCTTCTGCGCCTCGTAGACGCCACGCTCCACCACCTGGCCGTCCGACAGCGCCAGCAGGGTCTTCATCACCGCCTCGCGCCGCCAGTACTCGGCCACCATCACCCGGTCGCCCTCCATCCAGGGGCCGCCCAGGCCGGCATAGGAATCAGCGCTCCAGTCCACGGCGTCGGCCCCCTTCCACCGCGCCTCGAAGGCGGCCTTGGGCAGGGTGTCCACCACGAAGGCGGTGTTCCAATCCGACGAGTCGGCGGCCGTGGAATTGGGGTCGCCATAGATGCTGAAGGGATTGGCCACCCGCTCGACAACCAGGTCCTGGTCGAAGCTGTCCTCGCCGGCGTAGCGGGTGTTGATCCGGAAATAGCCGAACCCGCCGGTCACCGCGAAGTCCAGCGCGGTGTCATAGGCCACCTCGGCGTCGCTGGACTGCTCGATGTTGCGGATCAGGCCGTTGAAGATCTCGGCGGTCTCCGGATCGGCGCCGTCGTCCACGGGATGGCAGCTGATCGCCGGCTTGTTCTGCCGCGCGTCGTTCACCACTTGGCGGATGAAGGCCGGCAGCCGGTTGATGGTCAGGCAGGGCCTCCCGTCCAGCTCCCGGTCGCGCCGCACATTGTCGGGCCACTGCTCGCCGAGCCGCGCGAACCGGATGTCGTCCAGCGCCTCGCGCCGGTTCTCCGACTCGTGTTCGCAAGCAAGATCGAACGCCTCACGGGCGTCCTTCAGGATGTCTTCGGTTTTCATGCAAAGTCCTTCGGCGCGCCGCGCATCGGCGCGGCGCGAGGAGCCGCCGCAAGGCGGCTGGAGGGCCGAACCGCCCGCGTCAGACGTGAACGGCGCTACTGCTTCTGGAACGCGTATTTGAACTCGCCGTCGTCACAGTTCTCAAACTGCAGGGACGGACGGGACAGGAAGATCGGCGGAATGAACTTGACCAGCGAGCGGGGCGCCGGAGGGCTCGAAGCGTAGCAGGGAGCCCCCATGATCAATTCGTCGCCCGACATGATGGTCACCTCGACGGGTCTCGAGAAGATCAGGAATTCCCGCGTGCCTGGCGGGTCAGCCAGGCGCCAGGTTCCCGTCCCGGAGAACGGAACCCGTGGCTTGGGAAAATCCACGTCGATGGGAGCGCCCCGGACCTCGACCGTGCCGTTTGCGCGAATGATCAGCACGCCTCCGGCGTCCGCCTTCCACACCCCGATCAGGTTCTCCCGCGACGGCGCGGGCTGGCTACAGGCCGACAGCGCCATGGCCGCCAGCGCCAAGCTCGGCCACAGCGCCAAACGCCTCACCCCGCGCCTCATCGCCCACCGCCCACCGCCCTGAGCTGGGACAGCTTTGGTGGGAATCTTCTCCGTCCAACGGAAGGTCTGTTTGGTCGCCGAGCCCGGGCCGGTCTTGAGCACGCCGTTGAGCACGGGATCAATGTGCTCTTGGTAGAACTTGGTATAGCCGATCACCGGCGGATGCAGCGCCGACGCCAGCGACGAGGTGTTCTTGGCGGTGAAGTCCACAGTCGCGACCCCGTTCTCGTCGACGCCCCGGATATTGGGAGTCAGGTTGTAGGAACCCAGATAGGCGGCGGCAAGATTGCCCGACGCGCCCGCCGCCTCCAGGCCGCGTGCGCCGCCTGGTCCCGCGCATCGGCGATATCGACCGTGCGCCGGGTGAACCAGCTCTCGCGATCGTCCAACTCGTCACGCATCGGCATCGCCTTTTCCATCTTGCGGGCACGGCCACGCTACATCGAACAAATAGAGAACATCAATAGGTGAAAGGCGCCCGCCCCGGCCTCCTCACCCCATCCAGTTCAGCCCCTGCGCGCGGGCCGTCTTCGGCCGCGCCGCGCCCTGGCGGTTGACGGCGAATTCGCCGAAGGCGTCCGCGCCGTGGCTGGCGGCGTCGTGCAGCGGCCCGACGAAGCTGCGCGTCGCCGCGCTCCAGCGCTTGCGATAGGCCGCCAGCCGCTCAAGCCCCACGCCGCACCGCTCGACGTCGAACCAGGTCAGCGGGATCATCAGCCGCGCGGCGTTGATCCGCTCGTCCGGTCCCTGGGCCGTGCCCACCGACACCGGCCAGACACCCAGCCCGCCCAGGGTCTCCAGCCGCGAGCGGCCCCCCGCCCCCAGCTCACGCACCATCACGTCGTGCGGCAGGTGGTGGGTCCCGTAGACGTAGGGCTTGCCGCCCAGCGCCTTGCCGACAATGGCGTCCAGCCCCTCGCCGGAGGTCTCGAAATAGTCGATGGCGCGCACCTCGCGCCCCACCTGCTGGAAGAACCAGATGGCGGTATAGTCGTCGATCCCCAGGTCCCAGGCGGTGTCCACCTTGAGCGCCGGGTCGAAGGGCACGCGGCCGATCCGGCCGGCCTCTTCGGCCTCCCGCAACACCCCGCCGTAATAGGCGCCCGGCGCGGCGGCGTCGAAGGCCACCATGTACTCGGTGTCGAACCGCGCCTGCCCCTCCGCTTCGGAGCCGGCCTCGGCGATCAGCTCGGCCCGTTCCACCGCCAGCTGTTCGGCTGAGAAGACGTCGGTCTCCGTCGCCGGCGATTTCAGGGTGAACCAGGTCGGGTCGGCGGCGCGGACCTCGAAGGCCCGGGTCGCATGCCCCCGGCCCCGAGGCGTCCAGATGAACAGCGCCCAGCCGTCGTTCTCCGCCAGGATCGGCCGGATGTAGGTCCAGCTGTCCGGCTTGGCCAGCGCCCACTCGGAGAACACCACCCCCCGCGCCGACGACCCCACCAGCCGGTCGTAGTTGTCCGACCCCAGCACCTGCCAAACCGACCCGTTGCGGAACTCGATCTTCATCTCGGCGTCGACGGTCTTGGTCCGGAAGGCCTTTGGAAAGGCCTCGTCGATCCGCTTGGCCGCCGTGTGGGGGTTCACCGCATCCCAGATCGCCTTGCGCCCCTGGGAGGCCTCCGGCAGCAGATGCCAGTAGAGGCCGGGCTTCCTAACGATCTGGGTCGCGGCCCAGTGCAGGGCCACCTCATCCTTGCCCCATCGGCGGTGCGCCACCACGTCGGCCCGCTTGCCGCCGTTCTGCAGGTAGCGGATCAGGTCCTCCTGATAGGCCCGCGGCTTCCAGCCCCCCGGCACGCGCAGGTTCAGCTCAGAACTCGACCACCTCGACATTGATCACCACCGCGTCCGGATGTTCCTGATTGATGCGCGTCCCATACCTGCGGGGCGCCATATTGGTGGCCCGCCATTGGCGGGCGCCGATCCGGGTCTTGTCGACGGCCAGGGTCTCCGGCGTCGCCGCGTCGGCGATCTCCTGCACCTCGTCGCACAGCCGCTCGGCCTGGATTTCCCGGGCGTTGGCGTACATGGCGACGAACTCGGGATGCTTGTTCAGCCACAGATAGAAGGCGGTCATGGACGGCATGTCGTCGTCCTGGCAGATCCGGTACATGGGTCGCCCCTCAGCCAGTCGGCGGCAGAACTCCGCCGCCAGCTCCAGGGAATAGGCGCTGCGCCGGCCCGCCCGATGCGGCCCGCCTCCCGCCTGCAGGGCGAGCGCGAAGCTCTGGGCGAAATCGGCCCGCCGCGTCATCCAGGCCTGCGCCGTCTGCGGCGCCGGCATGCCCTTGCGCCGGCAGATGGATGTCAGACTATGGCCCTTGGCGGCCAGGTCGCAGATCGCCTCGGCGACGTCGCGGGAATAGGCGACAGCCGGCAGCCTGGCGCGCGCCGCGCGCCCGGACGGATCGGTCATGACGGTTGTTCCTGATGATGAAGCCCTCCCTCCCCGACCTGGGAGGGACAGACCGCTTCAGCGGTCCGGGGTGGGGGAGTCTGGCGGGTACGCCCCACCCGTCCGGCGTTCCACGCCGTCCACCCACCCCATGAAGGGGAGGGAGACAACTCAAAATGCCACCCGCCTCAGTAGCGATACCGGCTCTGCGCGATCTCCAGCTGCTGAGCCTCGCCCTTGCCGGTCACCCGATAGACCGACCGGTCTTCCAGGGTGATCCGCCGCGACCACCAGCCCTGAAGCTCGCCCCGCAGCGGCTCCGGCTTGCCCGTCCCCTTGAAGGGCGAGCGCAGGCATTCCTTGATCAGGCCGTTCAGTCGCTCCAGTCCATTGGCGTCGGCGGCTTGCCAATGGAGGCGTTTTTCAGAGCGGCAGCTAGGCCGAGGCAAAAGAACGCAGGGTGAACACCCTAATTGTCGTTTGAAGACCCATGATATGTTGGGTTTGGCGCATGATTCGCTTTGGTCATGTCGCTGGTCGGAATGGGCCCAGAGGCGGCGATTTCGCCCATGAACTGCGCCCGGGGCAGAGTTTGCAGCCGAGCCCTGGCGTCGTCCATGTCGCGAGCCCGCACCTCTAGGGCCCAAGCTGATCCCTCGTGTCGGTACTCGAACAGGTACCGATTGTGTCTCTCATCCACAGGAATCAACACCATGTATTACTACGTCTATCTAGATGCTCAGCGCCAGTACCGTTGGACGCTCTACGCCGCTAACAACCGGAAAATCGCCAATTCCGGCGAAGGGTACTTCAATCAAAAGGACTGCGTCGACGCGATCAATCTCGTCGCCAGCACGGGCGTTAACAGCACGCCTATTAAGTACGCCGCGTAGGGTTAACGACCTCTAAAACCGGCATCTAGGCGCGAGCTTAAGCTCGCGCCTTTTTGCGTGCGCGTTGCGTATGATCTAAGCGGGCGGATGACTTCGAGGCGTTACTTGAAATGAACCCAGATCACCCCCGCGCCCGGCGGCCGCCGGCCCCTCGAGGCCTGGCTCGGCGCGCTCGGGACGCGGGGGGCCTGCCGCGCGGGACGGACCTTCCGGCGGTTCGGGCAAGGCTCTCCGCGTCCCCGCCTCGAGCGGAGGGGAGGATCCCGTGATGGGGACGCGGTGGCGCAAGCGGGAGGGTGCCCGCGGCGCTCAACCGAGCGCCGGCCAAAAACCTAGGAACCAGGGTCCCGCCGCACGCCTGGAGAAGGGCGGCGTCGCGGGACCGGAAGGCCGCCCCGCGCCTCAGACGCAGAAACAACCAATGACGAGAATGTACCGAAACCGCGCGACGTCGTCAAGAACAAAGTAAGAACATTTAACGCCGCCGCGCCATGTGCAGGTGCGCGGGCATCTCCATCTCGATCGTCCCGCCCCCGTCCCTCACCGCCAAGGCCACCGCCGCCAGCAGAGCGTCCAGCCGCTCGCGCCCCAGGGCGCGATAGTCCGACCGGGTCCGCAGATAGTCCACGAAGCCGTCGGCGCTATAGGTCCGCGTCGTCGGATAGACCCGGTGCTCGGCGGCCCCGAACAGCCCGCTCGCCGCCAGGCCTTGTGCGAAGGCCCCGCCGGGCCAGTACCAGCGCTCCGGCGGATCGACCCAAAGCTCCGGCGCCATCCGCGCGTAGATCGGCTCGAACACCCCGAGGAAGGCCGCCGGCGGCGGCTCCGGCACATGGGCGAAACAGGCCAGCATCCCGCCCGGCGCCAGCACTGCGGCAGCCTTGGGCAGGGCCACCCCCCAGTCGATCCAGTGGAAGGCCTGGGCCGAGACGATCAGACGGTAGGCCGACAGCCCCGGCGCCCAGTCCTCGAAGGTCGAGACCGCGAAATGCACATAGGGAAAGGCTGCCATCCGTCGCCGCGCCACACCCACCAGCTCCGGCCCCGGATCGATGGCCAGCACCCGGCGGCCGAAGGGCGCGAGCCCCCGCGTCGCCTGCCCCGTCCCGCAGCCCAGCTCCAGGATCGCGTCGTCGGGGCCAAGCCTGGCCTCGGCCATCAGGTCGACAAACAGGTCGGCCGGATAGCCCGGCCTGTGCGCGTCATAGAGATCGGCCACCTCGTCAAAGGACCGCGCAAGGTGCAGGGGAATGTCGCTCATGACCCGGACGATCCGGGATCAAGCGTGAACGATCAAACGACATCTCGCCCTCTCTCTTGTGAGGTGACATCACATACCAATCCGCTCATCACGCCATTGCCTTGCCGTCGCCCCCGCCTTACCCCTCCTCCCCAACAAGACACGGGACGGAGACGAGACATGGACGTGAAGGGCAAGATCGTTGTCGTGACGGGCGCCGCCGAGGGCATCGGCGCCGCGCTCGCCCGCCGCTTCGCACGTGAGGGCGCGGCCCACGTCGCCGTGGTCGACCGCAACGCCGATGGCGCGAACGCCGTCGCCGCCGAGATCGGCGGAACCGCCTACACCGTCGACGTCTCCGACGGCGCCCAGGTGGCCAACCTGGTGGCCGCCGTCGAGGCCGCCCACGGCCGCATCGACCTGTTCTGCGCCAACGCCGGGGTCGGCGACGGCGACCCGGACCGCGAGAACGCGGTCTCCTCCCCCGACGCCGTCTGGGCCCGCGCCTGGGGGGTCAATGTCATGGCCCACGTCCACGCCGCCCGCGCCGTCCTACCCGGCATGGTCGCCCGCGGCGAGGGTTATCTGCTCAACACCGTCTCGGCGGCGGGCCTGCTCTCGCAGATCGGCGGCGCGGTCTATTCCACGACGAAGCACGCCGCCGTCGGCCTCGCCGAAAGCATCGCCATCACCCACGGCGACCAGGGGATCAAGGTCTCCATCCTCTGCCCACAGGGCGTCGACACCGCCAT
>NZ_JBBKVV010000190.1:0-21499 GCF_037968635.1 Phenylobacterium sp. | reverse complement strand
CTCGACCTGCGTCTCGACCGCGCCAACGAACAGTGGGGCGTGCGTCAGCTGTTCTTCCGCTGCGGCTCGGCGGTGGTGGAGATGGGCGCCAGCCTCAAGCTGCCGGTGTCCGACGCCCCTGACCGCTTCGGCGGCCTGGCCTGGCGGGTCACCGACGCCGACGCCGTCCAGGCCCGGATCGCCGCGGCAGGTTTTGACGTCTCCGAGGTGCGCAAGGGCCGCAAGCCGGGCACCCGCATCTTCACGGCCCGCAATGTGGTCGGCGGCGTGCCGACCGTCCTGATCCAGCAGAACGCCTCGTCATGATGTGGCGGCTGGCCATCGCCCTGGCGGTCGCCGCCACGCCGGTGGTCGCGCAACCGCTACCGGTTCAACTCGTCGATGGCGCAGTCTGGACCGTGACCTCGGTTCATGCTCGCGAGGAAAGCAAGGGCGGAACGACCACCGTTTGGGAACTCACGACGAAGAAACATCTGCGCCTCAGCGGCAAGGGCAAGGCGCGCCGCCTCACCTCGACGCTCTTGTCGGCCACGGCCTCGCCAGGTTCGCCCGCCGAGCTCGCACAGGCCTATAGCCAATTCGTCCCCGCCGTCTTCGAGGTGGACGACGCCCTGACCCCCGGGGCCATCACCAACATGCCCGAGGTCCGGGAGGCGTTCGTCAAGGCGACCGGTCTGGATACACGTGGGACCGAAGATCTTGCGGACACCAGCGCCAGGATCATGGTCTCCAATGATCTCCAGTTGGCGGCCCTGGGGCAGGGCGGCGATCTGGAGTTAGGCGAACCCGTCGCCTATGACGAGAGCCTGCCCAATCCGTTCGGTGGGCCGCCAATCACCAGCAAGGGCGTGTTCACGCTCGAGGCCTACGACAAGGCCCTGGGCCGGGCTGTGATCGCGTGGCGGCAGGAGATCGACCCGGCGTCGCTGCACGCCAGCATGCTCGTCGCAATTCCGGATCTGTCCAAACGCCTTGCGCCGGACAAGGTCGCGGAAGCCAAGGCCGTCTTCGAGCAGATGAAGCTGGAGCGCTCGACGGTCTGCCGGCACGAGATCGACATCCCGACCGGCCTCGCTATCTCGGCGCAATGTACAACCCGCGTGGTGTCCGGCTTTTCCGGCGCGACGAGTTCCGTCACCGACCGTTGGACCATCACCCAAACCCTGCCCGAGACGATCCGATGAAAGCCTTCACCAAGCTCGATGCGCGCATGGCCCCCCTGGCCATGGCCAATATCGACACCGACCAGATCATCCCCAAGCAGTTTCTCAAGACGGTGGAACGCGAGGGCCTGGGCAAGGGCCTGTTCTACGACTTTCGCTTTGACGAGCAGGGTGTGGAGAAGTCCGACTTCGTGCTGAACCGGCCGGAGTACAAGGGCGTCGGCGTCCTGGTGGCGGGCGACAATTTCGGCTGCGGTTCGAGCCGCGAGCACGCGCCCTGGGCGCTGCTGGATTTCGGGATCAGCTGCGTGATCTCGTCCTCCTTCGCCGACATCTTCTACAACAACTGCTTCCAGAACGGCCTGCTGCCGGTGGTGCTGAAACCCGATGAGGTCCAGGCCCTGATGGAAGAGGCCAAGGGCGGCAACCACCTGGTCACCGTGGATCTCGCCGCCCAGACCGTGGTCTCGCCCTCGGGCGCCAGCTTCAGCTTCCAGATCGATCCTCAGCGCAAGGCCAAGATGCTGCAGGGCCTCGACGCCATCGGCGAGACCCTGACCGCCGTCGTCGACATCGACGTCTATGAGAGCAAGCGCGCGCTCTCCGAGCCCTGGCTTGAACGGGCGTGAGCATCATCATCGCCGGGACCGTCCGTGTCCCGCCGGAGAACCTCGAAGCCTTCCGGCCGCACATGCTGGCCATGCTGGCGGCCAGCCGCGCCGAGGACGGCTGCCTGGAATACTCCTACGCCCAGGATGTGGCCGATCCCGGCCTGATCCGGGTCTATGAGGCCTGGCGCGACCAGGCCGCCATCGAGGCGCATTTCCAGCAGCCGCACATGGCGACCTGGCGGGCCGCCTGGCCCCAGTTCGGTGTTGGCGACCGCCGGCTCTTCGCCTACGAGACCGCCTCAGAACGCGCGCTCTAGGCTCTCTCCAAGGCTTTCCATATGACCGACCTCCTCCTCCTGCCGGGCGACGGCATCGGACCCGAAGTGACCGCCCAGGTGCGTCGCGTGGTGGCGGCGCTCGCCCCCGACCTGAAGGTCGAGGAGCGGCTGTTCGGCGGATCGAGCTATGACGCCCACGGTGTGCCTCTGACCGACGAAGCCCTGGAGACCGCCAAGGCCTCGCGCGCCGTGCTGATGGGCGCGGTCGGCGGCCCTCAGTGGGCCGGCGTTCCCCGCGACAAGCGGCCCGAGGCCGGACTGCTGGCCCTGCGCGCCGGCATGGAGGTGTTCGCCAACCTGCGTCCGGCCCTGTGCTTCCAGCCTCTGGCCGACGCCTCCAGCCTCAAGCGCGAGGTGGTCGAGGGCCTGGACTTCATGATCGTGCGTGAGCTGACCGGCGGCATCTATTTCGGCAGCCCGCGCTTCATCGAGGACCTGCCCACCGGCGGCAAGCGCGCCGTCGACACCCAGGTCTACACCACCGCCGAGATCGAGCGGGTGGCCCGCGTCGCCTTCGAACTGGCCCGAGGCCGCCGCAACAAGGTGACCTCGGCCGAGAAGTCCAATGTGATGGATTCAGGCCTGCTCTGGCGCCAGGTGGTCACCGACCTGCACGCCCGCGACTACGGCGATGTCGAGCTGGAGCACATCCTGGCCGACAACGCCGCCATGCAGATCGTCAAGAACCCCAAGCAGTTCGACGTCATGGTCACCGACAACCTGTTTGGCGACATCCTGTCGGACATCTCGGCCCAACTCACCGGCTCGCTGGGCATGCTGCCCTCGGCGGCGCTGGGCGTGGCGGGCAAGCCTGGCCTCTATGAGCCGATCCACGGCTCGGCGCCGGATATCGCCGGGCAAGGCCTGGCCAACCCGTTGGCCGCCATCCTCTCCTTCGAGATGGCCCTGCGCTGGTCCCTCGACCGCGCCGACCTGGCCGACACCCTGTTCGCCGCGGTGAACAAGGCCCTGGAAAATGGCGCCCGCACCCGCGACCTGGGCGGCGCGCTCACCACCGTCCAGATGGGCGACGCGGTGCTGGCGGCGCTCTAAAGGCGCCGGTACTCGATCCGCGAGCCGTCCTCGAGCTTGCCCTTCAGGGCGGCCCACACCCCGGTCTCGTCATAAAAGTCGTCGATCTCGGCCTCGCCGCGCACCGCCCACTGGGTGGCGCTGACCTTGCGGGTGGTGACCTTCAGCAGCTTGCCCTCCTGGGGGTTGAACAGGGGGCCTGAGAAGACCTCCGGATTCCAGTGGGTGAAGGGCCGCACGCCGGCCGGGCCGGTGATCCTGCCCTTGGCGGTCTCGATGATGACGCCGGCCTCGGTGCGCCGCGCCGAGACGCGCTCGGCCTTGCCGTTGGAATCGGTGGTGGTGTCGAGGCTGGCGAAGCGGCCCCCGGTCCAGCGCTCCACGGCATGGTGGCGATAGCGGAACACCGGGACCGGGCCGAGCTTCACGGTCATCCGTACGTCTGTGGTGACGGTGGGGGAGGCGGGGTCGCCGGCGAAGCTCATCCGATGCTCCCCGATCAGCGTCCCGTTACGCAGGACCTGGAAGGCGAGACGGCGGCCCGGCGGCGTGGCGGCGAGGGCGAAGCCGGGCAGGGCGGCCAGGCCGCCGGCGAGAAGGAGGCGTCGATCAATCATCCCCCTGCTACGCGCGAACCCGCATCCTGGATGCAGTCAGAGCCCCGCGCGCCCGGTCTCGCGCCCTCGGTCCGAAAGCGTCCAGGAGACGGAGGCGCCTCTCGTCAGCGGTCTTGCCAAGCGCCGCCGTGGACGGCGATATCGTCGGAAGGATCTGAGGGAATGCGTCGATGGCCCACTGGCTGATGAAGTCCGAGCCCAACAAGTTCAGCTATGACGACCTGGTGCGCGACGGAAAGACCGTCTGGGACGGGGTGCGCAACAACCAGGCGGCGCTCTATCTGAAGGCCATGAAGGTGGGGGACGAAGCCTTCTTCTACCACTCCCAGATCGGCCTGGAGGTGGTGGGGATCGCCAAGGTGGTGCGCGAGGCCTTCCTCGATCCCAGCGACGCGGCGGGCCGCTTCGTGGCCGTGGAGGTGGCCCCGGTCCGGGCGCTCAAGCAGAAGGTGAGCCTGACCCAGATGAAGGCCAATCCGGCCTTGGCCGAGATGAAGATGTTCCGGCAGTTCCGGCTGTCGGTCTGCCCCGTCGAGCCTGCGGAGTGGAAGGCGATCCTGGGCATGGCCGGCGAGGCCTGATTGTGGCGAGGTTCTGGGCGGGGCTCGGCTTGGCGCTCGGCCTTGCCGGCGCCGGCCATGCCCAGCCGGTGGAGCCGGCGCCGGAAATCCTGAGCGCGCCACCGCCGGCCTGGGCCCAGGCGTCCTCGATGATGACCCGGCTGCTGGAGACTTCCGCGCCCTCCAGTCTGGCGGTCTATACGACGATGGCCGGGGACAAGGACAAGCAGGGGCTGTCGGTCGGCGCCCTGCAGTGGAACTTCGGCCAGGGCACCATCGCCGACCTGATCGACCGCGTGCCCGATGTCGAGGCCCTGGCGTCCGTCGCGATGCCCTTCCACGGCGCAGACTTCGTCAAGTACGCCCGGATGTCCCGCGATCCCCTGACCCGGGCCGAGGCCCTGGCCTGGACGCGGTCGGTGCAGGAGGATGGCGTGATCTCGCCCGAGTTCGCAATTGAGCTGGAGGGATTCCTCGGCGACCCGGCGGTGATGTCCGCCCAGGACGACGGCGAGCAGGTGTTCCGCGCCTCGGCCTGGAACCTGGCGACCACCTGGTCCCTGAGCCTGCAGGGGCGGCCGCAGCCGCGCTTTTCGGAATACGCCTTCTTCTACGACATGCGGGTCCAGGCCGGCGCCCGCTACCTGGCGGAGATCGAGGCGGTGATGGCCAAGCTCGCCACCTTCAAGGCCGGCGAGACGCGGGATGTGGATTTCGTCTCCCGGGCCCGGACCGGCGCGGCCTTCGTGGCCATGAAGAATGACGTGGCCTGCGCCATCCCCACGGCCAAACGCCCCAACCTGGCGGCGGGGCACGTCTGGGACGGCCAGGCCAACTGCGCGATCTGGCGGGCGATGATCGGGAGCGGCGAGACACAGGCGCCGGACCGGGAGCTGCTCGTCCTGGCCTTCCTGCGCGCCTATGTCGGCTCCGACGAATTCGCGGTGAACCTGTTCAACCGCAAGGGCCTGTTCGCCACCGGCCGCGGTTTGGCCAACGGGCGCTCCTGCGACTTCCGGGGCCTGTTCGCGGCCTTGGAGGCGGGCGAGAGCGTGAGCGCCGATCAGGTGTCGGGGGCGTGCCGGGCGCCGAAGCCCGGCAAGGGCTAGGCGGCAGGCTTCTCGGCCAGGGCCACGGTCATCTGGGTCTGGATGACGATGGCCACCAGCCGCCCGTCCTCGCCGGTGATCCTCGTCTGCCAGACGCTGGAGGAGCGGCCGACGTGCAGGGCGCTGGCCTCACCGGTCACCGTGGTCCCCGCCTTGGCCGAGCCCACGAAGTTGGTCTTGCTCTCGATGGTGGTGGTCCGCGATCCGGCCGGCAGGTTCAGGAAGCCGCCGACCGCGCCCAGCGCATCGGCGAACGCCATGATCGCCCCACCGTGCAGGATGTGGCCGGAAGTGCAGAGATCGGCGCGGACCAGGAGTTTGCCGATCACCTTGTCCTTGGAAGGATCGGTGATCTCCACGCCCATCAGGTTGGCGAAGGGCATGCCGGTGTCTTGAGCCATGGAGTTTCCTCAGAGAACACGTTTCTTGGGGACGACCTTAGCCTGCTTCGCGCGCGGCAAAAGCGCCGTCCAGCTTGCGATTTCGGGCCCGCGAGCGTAACGGAACGCTCCGCTTGAAGATCAGGAGAGACCCCGATGGGCTATCGCGTAGCCGTCGTCGGCGCCACGGGCAATGTGGGCCGCGAAATGTTGAACATCCTCGAGGAGGTTCAATTCCCCATCGACAAGATTCACGCCATCGCCAGCCGCAAGTCGATCGGCGTCGAGGTCTCGTTCGGCGAGAAGATCATCAAGTGCCAGGACGTGGAGCAGTTCGACTTCTCCACCGTCGATGTGGTGCTGATGAGCGTGTCCGGATCCTTCTCCAAGGAATGGTCGCCGAAGATCGGCGCCGCCGGCCCCATCGTGATCGACAATTCCTCGGCCTTCCGGATGGACCCCGACGTCCCCCTGGTGGTGCCGGAGGTGAACCCGGACGATGTGACCTGGGCGCACAAGAAGAACATCATCGCCAACCCCAACTGCTCCACCGCCCAGCTGGTGGTGGCGCTGAAGCCGCTGCATGACCGGGCCAAGATCAAGCGGGTGGTGGTCTCGACCTACCAGTCGGTCACCGGGGCCGGCAAGGAAGGCATGGACGAACTGTTCGACCAGACCAAGAACGTCTTCGTCCTGGGCGCGACGCCGCCGAAGAAGTTCCCCAAGCAGATCGCCTTCAACGTCATCCCCTTCATCGGGTCGTTCCAGGACGACGGCTACACCGACGAAGAGCAGAAGATGTGGAACGAGACCCACAAGATGATCGATCCGGCCATCAAGTTGACCGTCACCTGCGTGCGGGTGCCGGTCATGGTCGGCCACTCCGAAGCGGTGAACATCGAGTTCCACGAACATCTCGACGAGGACGAGGCCCGCGACCTGCTGCGCGAGAGCCCCGGCCTGATCGTCATCGATAGCCGCAATGACCAGGGCTACATGACGCCCAAGGAAGCCCAGGGCGAGTTCCCGGTCTATGTCAGCCGCATCCGCAATGACACCACCGTCGAGCACGGCCTGAACCTCTGGGTCGTGGCCGACAACCTGCGCAAGGGAGCCGCCCTCAACGCGGTGCAGATCGCCCAGCTGCTGCACGAGCGCGGTCTGCTCAAGACCAAGGCCATCGCCTAAGACGACCTTGCGCTTCGGCCCAGGATTCCTGGGCCGAAGTCCGCCAGCTGTTGCGCGATTGGCCCTTGTCCGAACCCCCGCCCGTCCTAGGTAGGGAAACCGCAACACACTGACGCTTCGAAAGCCCGCCCGCCGTGCCTGAGTCCGCCTCGATCCACCGCACGGCCCTGGGCGCAGGCATCCTTTGCTACTTCATCTGGGGTTTCGTGCCCCTGGCCTTCCAGGTCATCGGCCATCTTGGGGTCGGCCCCTGGGAAACCCTGGCCCACCGCACCATCTGGGGGGCGCCCACGGCGCTGATCTTCGTGCTGCTGGCCAAGCAGTGGACCCAGGTGGTGGGCGTGTTCCGACAGCCGAAGGTCCTGGCCTGGCTGGCCCTGTCGGCCGGCCTGATCGCCGTCAACTGGATGGTGTTCATCTGGGCGGTGAATTCCGGCCGGGTGCTGGAAACCAGCCTCGGCTACTACATCACCCCGCTGATCAACATGGCCGCCGGGACCCTGTTATTCCGCGAACGCATGGACCGCATCGGCGTCGCCGCCATTGCTCTGGCCGTGGTGGGCGTGGTGATCCAGGCCGTGGCCCTGGGCCACCTGCCCCTGGTGTCCCTGGCGCTCGCCTTCTCCTTCGGCGGCTACGGAGTGGTGCGCAAGCAGGTGGCGGCCGACGCCCAGACCGGGCTGTTCATCGAGTGCCTGCTGCTGGCCGTGCCAAGCTTCTTCTTCGTGCTCTGGCTGGAGGGCCAGGGCGGCGGCCACTTCCTGGCGTCCCCGGCCACCATTGGCTGGCTGATCGCCTCGGGACCGATCACGGCGGTGCCCCTGGTGCTGTTCGCCTGGGCGGCGCGGCGGATTCCGCTGTCCTTCATGGGCTTCCTGCAGTTCATCGGCCCCACCATCGCCTTCGCCATCGGAGTCAGCCAGGGTGAGGCGTTCACCCCGCTGCGGGCGATTTCCTTCGGGTTCATCTGGGGCGGCGCGGTGATCTTCACCTACGGCGCCTGGCGGCGCTCGCGGGCCCTCCCAAGTATGCTCGTCGCCTAAAGCGACCCGTAGGCGGCCTCGATCAGGGCCTTGGGTCGGTGGTCGCCGAGCAGGTCGGTGGACTGGCGGTTCATCACATAGGCGCCCGCCAGACCTGTCTGCGGATCGGCGAAGATGCAGGAGCCGCCCCAGCCGGAGTGGCCAAAGGTCTGTTCTCCCTGGCCCCACACCTTCACGGCTGAATTGCGCATGAAGCCCGCCCCCCAGCTCATCTCGAAGGGCAGGACCAGATCCGGGCCGTGGATTCGCTCCCGCGAGGCTTCCGCGATCAGGGATGGGGACAGGATCACCTCCCCGTCCAGCCAGCCGTCATTGGCCAACGCCCCGAACAGGCGGGCCAACGCGAGGGCCGTGGCGTGGCCATTGGCCGAAGGGATTTCCGTACGCCGCCATTCTGCCTGGCCCCGTCCGCCGGCCGAGGACCAGGGGGTTAGGAAGGCCGCCCGCGTGGCCTCGTTGATCACCCCGAACTTGGCGGGTCCGTTGGGGCGTTGCATGTCGGCGGCGCGGTCGTGCTCGGAGTCCGGAAGCCCGATCCACAGGTCGAGCTCGAAGGGAACCGCCAGGTCCTGGCGAAGGGCCGCGCCCATGGTCCGGCCGTCCACCCGCCTGAAGATTTCCCCGGCGATGTAGCCGAAGGTCACAGGGTGGTAGCCGCTGGCGGTTCCCGGCGGCCACAGCGGCGCCATGGCCGCCAGCTTGGCGCAGATGGCGTCCCAGTCGAACCACAGGGAGGGCTCCATGGGATCGGGGAAGCCGCAGAGCCCCGCCTGATGGCTCATGGCCTGCTCCACGGTGATGGCGGCCTTGCCGTTGGCGGCGAATTCCGGCCAGACGCTGGCGACGGTCTGGCCGTAGTCCAGTTTTCCGGCGTCCACCAGCCGGGCGATCAGCAGGGCGGCGATGGCCTTGGTGCTGGAGAAGATGGTGGTGAGGGTCTTGTCGTCGAAGGGTTTCGTGCGCTGACGATCGGCGAAACCCGCCCAGAGGTCGACAAGCGTCTCGCCGCCATGAACCAGGGAGAAGCGGGCGCCCAGCTCCTCGCCGCGCTCGAAATTGGCCTCGAAGGCCTCACGCACCGCGGCGAAGGCGGGCGGGCAGGTCCCGAAGATCTCGGTCCCGCTCAGATCAGCCGCTCCATGCGCACGGTGGGCGAGGCGGCCTTCAGCCGCTGGGACATGGCCACGATGGGCAGTTCGGCGACGTTCCAGATCTGGGCGGCGCTGATGGTCTCGGCCACGCCGCCGACGGCGCGGGCGAGCGCGTAGGAGGTGGTCAGTCCGTCGATCAGGGCGGCGCCGAACAGGGCCGACAGCAGGTCTCCGGTGCCCTTGGGCGCGCTATCGGCGCGGGGGTGCGCCGCCAGCCAGGCTTCCTTCTTGTCGGCGTAGATCACCCCGATCTCGCCGCCGCGCTGCACCGAGGAGACCATGACCGGGCGGCCCAGCAGCCGGGCGGCGTGCAGGGCCTGGGTGGGATCGCGGGTCTCGGCCCCGGTCATCCGCTGAAGTTCCCAGGCGTTGGGGGCGATGACGTCGGCGCGGGGCGCCAGCTCGCTGATCACCGCCTCGGCGACGTCGGCGGCCACGTAGAGCCCCTTGCCGGCGTCACCAAGGGTGGGGTCGACGATGATGATGGGTCTGCGGACGCCGGTCTCACGCGGGGCGGCGCGCACGGCGTCGATGGCGCGGGCGGCGGCGCGGACCTGGGCGGCGGAAGCGAAGTAGCCGGTGAGCACCAGGTCGGTCTGGGCGAACAGGCCGTTGGCCTCAATGCCGTCCAGCATCCCCTCGATGGCTTCCACGGGCACCGAAGCCCCGCCGGGGGCGCCCCAGCCCGGATGGCGGCCATAGAGGACCGTGGGGACCACCATGGTGTCGATGCGGAAGGGCGCCAGGGCCTGGGCCTGGGCGGTCCCGCCGACACGACTGGCGGCGACATGACTGGAGATGACGAGCGCGAGCGGCATGGCAGGTTTGTTAGCCGAGCCCTTGGGGCGGCGCTAGCCGTACAAACAAAACGTCATTCCCCCGGCGCTTGGGGGGCTCGGCGGACTGGAGATACGCCGGCGCCGGGAGAATGACGAAGTTGGAGAGCCTAGACCACGATGATCTGGGATCGAGACGATCCCAGATCATGAACGTGATCGGTCTTTTGGTTAGAGCGGGATGCGAGCGGAAAACCGGTTCCCACTTTTCCTCATCCCGCTCTAGTAGCGGTAGTGATCCGGCTTGAACGGGCCGGCGGCGGGCACGCCGATGTAGTCGGCCTGGTCCTTGGAGAGCGTGGTCAGCTTGGCGCCCAGCTTGCCCAGGTGGAGCATGGCCACCTTTTCATCGAGGTGCTTGGGCAGGGTGTAGACCTTGGTTTCGTACTTGGCGCCGTTGGTCCACAGCTCGAGTTGGGCGAGCGTCTGGTTGGTGAAGGAGGCGCTCATCACGAAGCTGGGGTGGCCGGTGGCGTTGCCCAGGTTCACCAGGCGGCCTTCCGACAGCAGGATGATCTTCTTGCCGTCCGGAAACTCGACGTGGTGGACCTGATCCTTGATCTTGTCCCACTTGAAGTTCTTCAGGCCGGCGACCTGAATCTCGCTGTCGAAGTGGCCGATGTTGCAGACGATGGCGTTGTTCTTCATCCGACGCATGTGGTCGACGGTCAGAACGTCCTTGTTGCCGGTGGCGGTGACGAAGATGTCGCCCTTGTCGGCGACGTCTTCCATGGTCTGGACCTCATAGCCCTCCATGGCGGCCTGCAGGGCGCAGATCGGGTCGATCTCGGTGACGATGACGCGGGCGCCGCCGTTGCGCAGCGAGGCGGCCGAGCCCTTGCCCACGTCGCCGTAGCCCAGGACCACGGCGACCTTGCCCGAAAGCATGACGTCGGTGCCGCGGCGGATGGCGTCCACCAGGCTTTCACGGCAGCCGTAGAGGTTGTCGAACTTGGACTTGGTGACGCTGTCATTGACGTTGATGGCCGGGAACGGCAGCTCGCCGCGTTCAGACATCTGGTACAGGCGGTGGACCCCCGTGGTGGTCTCTTCCGACACGCCCTTGCAGGCGTCGCGGATGCCTGAATAGAAGCCGGGCTTTTCCTTGAGGTAACGCTTCATCACCGCGAACAGGGCCTCTTCTTCCTCGTTCTGCGGGTTGGCCAGGACGCTGATGTCCTTCTCGGCCTTGGGGCCCAGCACGCAGAGCAGGGTGGCGTCGCCGCCGTCGTCGAGGATCAGGTTCGGGTAGCCGCCGTCATGCCATTCGAAGATGCGGTGGGCGTATTCCCAGTATTCCACCAGGTTCTCGCCCTTGATGGCGAAGACGGGGGTGCCGGCGGCGGCGATGGCCGCGGCGGCGTGGTCCTGGGTGGAGAAGATGTTGCACGAGGCCCAGCGGACTTCCGCGCCCAGGGCTTCCAGGGTCTGGATGAGCACGGCGGTCTGGATGGTCATGTGCAGGGAGCCGGCGATGCGGGCGCCCTTCAGCGGTTGGGCCTTGCCGAACTCGGCGCGCACGGCCATCAGGCCCGGCATCTCGGTTTCGGCGATATCGATTTCCTTGCGACCGAAGTCGGCGAGGGTGATGTCTTTCACGACATAGTCGGTCATCAGGGCTTCCTGTCGGCGCAAATGCAATTGCGGGCTCTATAGCCGCGCGCGGGCAAGCCTGCAACTAACATATAAAGATATCCTTATATGGCAGGCTCAGCGCCAGAACGGCTTGGCGTCGGCCAGGACCTTCATCTGCTTGGCCGCCGCCTTCAGCGCCTTGGGCCGCCAGGCCTCGCGGGCGGCCAGCAGGTCACGGGCGGCGGGCGAGTCGGTCGGGGCGAGCTTCGCCACCAGGGTGGTGGCCACCGCCGCGTCGTTCAGGTCGCCGAGGGTGTCCTGCAGGGCCCTCAGCTTCTTGATGAACCGTCGGCCGGTCTGCGCCGTGAACAGCGGGGCGAAGGCCTCGGCGGCGTAGCGCAGCTTCTTGGCGGCGATCCGCAGCCTGTGGCGGCCCGCGTCGTCCAGACCCTTCACCTCGCGGCCCAGTTTCGAGAATGTTTTCCAGCGACGCTCCAGGGCCTTGGCGGCGAAATCACGGGCCGACCGGTGGCCGCGCTCGGCCTCGCGCCAAGCGCCGGTCTCCACCCAGGCGGTGGTCTCCAGCACCAGGTCGCGGAACCGCTTGGAGGCCACGGCGGCGCAGGCCTTGGCGTGAGCTTGGGCCCGGGCGGCGGCCACCTTGGGGGCCAGCGGCGGCTTGTCCCCGGCGATCTCGATATTGTCCTGGGCGAAGACGTCCAGGTCGCGGGCCTCGTTGCAGGCGGCCGACAGCCATTTGAGTTCAGCCTTCAGGAGACGGGGGTCTCCTACCACCGTCTTGAAGGTGCTCATGGCGCTGCGCAGCCGGCGCACAGCGACCCGAAGCTGGTGCAGGGCCTCCTGGCTCTCGGCGTCGCGCAGCACCACGCCATTGGCGGCGATCTGCACCAGGGCGTTGCGGGCGATGGTCTGGAAGGCTTCGCCGGCGCGCCCGCCCCGCCGCAGGGGCGCCTTGTCGTGCCGCCGGGGTTCGCGCGCGGTCCCGGCGCGCAAGGCCTGACCCTGGGAGGCCTTGCCGTCGAAGGAGAGGTAGAGGGGGGCGGTCACCGAAAGTTGACGGGCCAGGGCGAACAACGCCGCAGGATCCCCGGCCTTCAGCTCCAACTCCAGTTCACAGACGGGACGCCGCTTGTCGCCCGTGGTGATCTCCCCCTGGTCCAGGGCCAGCTCGATCTCCGCGCCCCCATAGGTGAAGGTCCGCTGCTGGCGGGTGACGCGGACCGTGAAGACCGGCTCCAAGGCCTTGCGATGGGCGGGTTTCAGAGCCGATTTCACCGCCGGCATGGTCAGATCCAGGGTTTCCCCCGCGATCTTCGCCTCATGCTCCTCACGGGCGAAGCCGTCGCCGCGCTTCAAGGTCTGGATCCGTTTGCCGTTGCTTTCGCGCAGGCGCAGCGAGATGTGGGCGGCGCGCAGGCGGCTGTCGGGGGTGTCGAAATAGACGGCGGTCAGGTGCTTGGTTTCCGCAACCCCCACAGGGGCCGCGGCCAGCAGGGCGGCGACGTCCTGCGGCTCGCACAGGAACTTCAACTCGATTTCGTCCGCGCCCATGCGCTACACGCTCCTCGTCGCCCGACTCAAGATGGGCGCCCAGACCCGAGGAGTGCACCATGAACGCCCCCTTCAACGCCGTCCTTGATGAAACGCAGCCACGGCACGATTGGTCCCTGGATGAAGTTGAGGCGCTGTTCGAGCTGCCGTTCATGGACCTGGTGTTCCGCGCCGCGCAAGTCCACCGGATGTGGTTTGATCCCACCGAGGTGCAGCTCTCCCAGCTCCTGAGCGTCAAGACCGGCGGCTGCCCGGAGAACTGCGGCTATTGCAGCCAGTCCCAGCACTTCAAGACCGCGACCACGGCGTCGAAGCTGCTGGACGCCGACACGGTGATCGCCGCGGCCACCGAGGCCAAGGCCGGCGGCGCGCAGCGCTTCTGCATGGGCGCCGCCTGGCGTGACCTGAAGGACCGTGACGTGCCCAAGGTCGCCGCGATGATCTCAGGCGTGAAGGCGCTGGGCCTGGAAACCTGCGCGACCCTGGGCATGCTGACCCGCGACCAGGCCCAGTCCCTGAAGGACGCCGGCCTCGACTACTACAATCACAACCTCGATACGGGCCCCGACTACTACGACAAGGTTGTCACCACTCGCACCTACCAGGATCGCCTCGATACGCTGGAGGCTGTGCGCTCGGTGGGTATGAACACCTGCTGCGGCGGCATCGTCGGCATGGGCGAGACGCGCCGCGATCGGGCGGGCCTGCTGCAGACCCTGGCCACCCTGCCGGCTCACCCGGACTCTCTGCCGATCAACGACCTGATGCCCATCCCCGGCACGCCCCTGGGGGATTCCACGCCCGTCGACGGCATCGAGTTCGTTCGCATGATCGCCGTGGCCCGCATCCTCTGTCCGAAGACTGTGGTGCGGCTCTCGGCCGGCCGCGAGCATATGAGCCGGGAGCTGCAGGCCCTGTGCTTCCTGGCCGGCGCCAATTCGATGTTCATCGGAGGCCGCCTGCTCACCACCGCCAACCCGGACAAGGACACTGACGCGGCCCTGATGGCCGACCTTGGCCTGCGGCCGATGACCATGGGCGCCTCGGCCTAGGTCTTTGCAGATGGCATGGCGGTGCTAGCATCGCCGCCATGCCCACGCCGCACCAACAGGCCGAAGCCCAACTGACCGCCTACGCCCTGAGCCTGCCGGAGACCGACCTGGCGCCGGGCTGGACCGACACTCGTTACCTGCGGGTGCGGAGCAAGGGCTTCGCTGTGTTCGGCGACAAGGGCGAAGCCCCTGACGCCCTGACCCTGACCTTCAAGCTGCCGATCTCCTACGAGATGATCCAGGACCTGCCCTTCGTGCGGCAGGGTTCGCCCTGGTACCGGCAGTACAAGTGGGCCATCGCCCACTTCGGTCCCGACGATGACATTCTGGCCGAGCTGGACACCCTGAAGGGCTGGCTGCGGCAGAGCTATGTGGCCATGGCGCCCAAGGCCCTGGGTCGGCTGCTGACAGAATCGGGCGCGTGACCGATTAATCTCTTGGCCGTTGTCGGCCTGGGCGGTCCTATTTCGTCCTTTAGGCTAGCTTGACCACTCGCCTGTCCCTATCTGGCGGGCTTGCCTGAAGGACCCGAGCGCGCGTGCAGCCGATCATATCCGTGAAGGGTCTCTCCAAGACCTATGCCGGGGGCTTCCAGGCCCTGAAGAACATCGACCTGGATATCCGCAAGGGGGAGATCTTCGCCCTGCTGGGCCCCAATGGCGCGGGCAAGACCACGCTGATCAGCATTATCTGCGGCATCGTCAATCCGGGCTCGGGTCAGGTGTTGGCCGACGGCCATGACATCGTCGCCGACTATCGCGCCGCCCGCGCCAAGATCGGCCTGGTGCCGCAGGAGCTTTCCACCGACGCCTTTGAAAGCGTCTGGGACACCGTGAAGTTCAGCCGCGGCCTGTTCGGCAAGGCCCCCGACCCCGCCTATATCGAGAAGATCCTTCGCCAGCTCTCCCTGTGGGACAAGAAGGGCGAAAAGATCATGGCGCTCTCGGGCGGCATGAAGCGCCGGGTCATGATCGCCAAGGCGTTGAGCCACGAGCCGCAGATCCTGTTCCTGGACGAACCCACAGCCGGGGTCGACGTCGAGCTTCGCCGCGACATGTGGGAGATGGTCCGGGGCCTGCGGGAGAGCGGCGTCACCATCATCCTGACCACCCACTATATCGAGGAGGCCGAGGAGATGGCCGACCGGATCGGGGTGATCACCGGCGGCCAGTTGATCCTGGTGGAGGACAAGGATGTCCTCATGCAGAAGCTGGGCAAGAAGCAATTGACCCTGCACCTGCAGGAGCCGCTCGAGGCCCTGCCCCAGGAACTCGCGGACGAGCCGCTGGAGCTGTCGGCCGATGGGGCGGAGCTGGTCTACACCTTCGACACGCAGAGCCAGGAGACCGGTATCGCCGACCTGCTGCGCCGCCTGGCCAGGCACGGCATCGATTTCAAGGACCTACAGACCAGCCAGAGCTCGCTGGAAGAAATCTTCGTCAGTCTGGTGAGGGCCAAGTGATGAACCTGCACGCGATCCGCGCCATCTATCACTTCGAGCTGGCCCGCACCTGGCGCACGGTGCTGCAGTCCATCGCCTCGCCGGTGATCTCCACCTCGCTCTATTTCATCGTCTTCGGCTCGGCGATCGGCTCGCGGATGACCCAGATCGACGGCATCAGCTACGGCGCCTTCATCGTGCCGGGCCTGATCATGCTGTCGATCCTGACGGAGAGCATCTCCAACGCCTCGTTCGGCATCTACATGCCCAAGTGGTCCGGCACGATCTACGAGGTGCTGTCGGCGCCGATCTCCCCCATGGAGATCGTCATCGGCTATGTGGGGGCCGCGGCCACCAAGTCGGTGATCCTGGGCCTGATCATCCTCGCCACAGCGCGGCTATTCGTGCCCTTCACCATCGCCCACCCCTTCGTGATGTTGGCCTTCCTGGTGCTGACGGCGGTCACCTTCTGCCTGTTCGGCTTTGTCATCGGGGTCTGGGCCGACGGTTGGGAGAAGATGCAGATCGTGCCGATGATGATCGTGACGCCGCTGACCTTCCTGGGTGGCAGCTTCTATTCCATCAGCATGCTGCCGCCGATCTGGCAGAAGATCACCCTGTTCAACCCGGTGGTGTACCTGATCAGCGGCTTTCGCTGGAGCTTTTACGGGATTTCCGACGTCAATGTCGTGGTCAGCGTCGCGGCGACCGTCGGCTTCCTGCTGCTGTGCCTGGGCGCGGTGTGGTGGATCTTCCGCACGGGGTACAAGCTCAAGGCGTGAAGGCACGCCGCGCTTGCCGCTACGGCCCGCACCTCCACATCGCCCAGGCACGCGATGCCGCAGCCGGCGCCCAGGCTCCAATACCGGGTGCGGTGTGAAATATTGCCGCATCCCGGCCAGCCAAGCTTGTTATCCTCTGACGGCCTGCTTCTGTGCAGGGGGGGTCCAGCATGCGCGCCCGCGCCAACCTTGCGGATAATGCGATCCGTGCATCTTTCGGGTTGGCCACACTCGCGATCCTGCTTTTTGGGTGGGCGCTGTTCGACATCTCGGAGAAGGCCCTCCGCGATCAGGCGATGGTGCAAGACTCCGAACAGGTGCTCCAGAAAATTTCCGGGCTGCGGGAATCCCTGGCCCTTGCAGAATCCGACCATCGTGGATTGCTCCTGACGGGCGACGCGCAGTTCCGGGAGGCGCGTGATACTGCGCTGTCCCATCTGAAGCAACACGCCACGGCAATCCAGGATGCAGCTGCATCCGATCCGATCCAACTTGCTCGCAGCCAACGCCTTGTCACGCTGATCGACAAGCGCATTGCAATCATGCAAAACACCGAACGACTCCGCACCTCGGGCGGCATCGCCGCGGCAATTCGCGCGTTTGCGGGCCGCTTGCCGGAGCAGGCAAATGGGCAGATCAATGATCTGGTCATCGAACTGGCGGAGCAGGAAACCCGGTTGCTGGCAGCGCGCCAAAAACGCGAGCGGGAAGGCCAGGCAACGATGCGCCGGATCCTGATGTCGGCGGGCGTGGCGCTGGTTGCCATCCTGCTGCCCTTGATGTGGGGGATTACCCGCCAGTCCCGGGACCGGCAAAAAGCGGAATTGCGGTTGCGGGCCATTGCGCACAGCCTGCCCGGCGCGGTGTATGTTTTCCGATTGACTCCGACGGGTGTCGGCGCCTTCGAGTTCGTGAGCATCAATGCCAAGGATGTGCTCGGGATCGCGCGCGAGCAGGTCCTGGGCGACCCTGATACCGTCCGCCAACTCGTCTTCGAAGAAGATCACGAACGGATAACCGCAGCGATCGTGCGATCCGCGGGAGAACTGTCCGCCCTCGAAGTGGATTTTCGAATTCGCAAGGGCGCCGATGCCTTCCGCTGGCTGCGTTCTTCTGCCATCCCGGTGCGCCAGGCCGATGGTGACGTGGTGTGGCATGGATATTGGTTCGACATTACCGACACCAAGGATGCCGAGCAGGCGTTGCAACACGCAAAGCAGCGGCTGGAGGATGCCCACAACGTCGCCGGCCTGGGCGACTGGACGTGTGACCTGGCGACCGGCGCCGTGACGTGGTCCTCCCATGTCTACGACATGCTCCAGCGTGATCCGGCGCTCGGCTCCCTCAATCTGGAGGAGGCTGTCGCAATCTTCGAGAACGGTGCAGAGGCGACGGCCGATGCCTTCTTCAAGGCACAGGAATCCGGGCAATCACAGGCTTACGAAATGAAGACCCGGCTGCCGGCCGGCGGCGTCTCGGCAGTACATGTGATCGTGGTGCCCACGCTGGACCAGACGGGCGCCGTGATCGGCATGCATGGCACGATCCAGGACATCACCGTGCGCAAGGCACTGGAGGAGCGACTGTCCCTTGCGAAAGAGGCTGCGGACGTCGCCAATCGTGCGAAGAGCGAATTCCTGGCGACGATGAGCCACGAAATCCGCACGCCGCTGACCGGCATGCTCGGGCTCCTGGAATTGATCGGCTTGATGCCGCTAAGCGCTGACCTGCGCACTGCGCTCGAGGGTGTACGCGAATCCGGGATCGCCCTGCAACGGATCATCGACGACATTCTTGATTTCTCCAAGGTCGAGGCGGGCAAGCTCGAGATTCGCCCGGAACCGACGAGCATCGACGAGATCGTTTCCTCGGTAAACCGAGTGTACGGGGGCCTTGCGAAAAGCCGGGGGCTGGAGTTCCGCCAACATCTGGACCCGCGGGTGAGTCGCTCCGTGATGGTGGACGGACTGCGGCTGCGGCAAATCCTGAGCAATTTCCTCAGCAACGCGATCAAGTTCACGCCCAGTGGACACGTCGAGCTCCGGGTGGAACTGGCGGAACGCACGGGAGACCTGGAATCCTTGCGGTTCCATGTCGAAGACACGGGCATCGGGATTTCCCCCGAGCGCCAGGAGCGCTTGTTCAATCCGTTCGAGCAGGCCGAGGAAGACATTGCCAAGCGCGTCGGGGGAACAGGCCTCGGGCTCTCCATTTGCAGGCGCCTGGCCGAGCTGATGGGGGGCAAGGTCAGCATCTCGAGCGAACTTGGCAAGGGCACGATCCTGAGGCTTGACCTCACGGTCACTGTCAGTGCGCTCGTTCCGGAGCCCTTGATGCACACGGAGGAAGTCGTTCCAGGCACGTCCTTGCCGCCACCGGCATACGCGGCAGCGCCGCCTGCTGCTGGGCAGTTGGTCGAAGGCCCACTGGTACTGGTCGTCGATGACCATCCGATCAACCGCATGTTGATGGCCAGGCAACTGAATACACTCGGGTACGCTGCCGAGGAAGTCGAGAGTGGCGCAGAAGCCCTAGAGCAATGGAGCACCGGCCGCTTCGCGCTGGTGCTGACGGATTGCCACATGCCGGAAATGAGCGGTTACGACTTGAGTCGACGCATCCGCGAGATGGAATCGGCACGCGGCGGTGGACGAACGCCCATCATTGCCTGCAGCGCCAATGCGATCCGCGGGGTGCGCCAGGATTGCCTGGATGCGGGCATGGACGAGTACGTATCCAAGCCCACTTCGCTGGCGACGCTATCGGAAGCATTGGGACACTGGCTGCCGCGACCCGAACCGCGGGTCGATGCGCAGGCCGGAGTGGAGAGTCCTCAAGACGTGCAACTGCCCGCCGGAAGCGCACCGGAGGCAGGCCCGTCACCACACGGATTGCCCAAGGGCGGCGGTGCCGCCAACCGCCGGGTCGCCGAGCACTTCCGGCGGATCAACGACGTGGATGTGCAGCGATTGATGCAGGCGATTGAACAACGCGACATGGCCACGATCGCGCACCTGGCCCACCGCATCAAGGGTGCCTGCGGTTTCATCGGTGCGAGCAACCTCGCCTCCATCAGCGCTATGGTTGAACAAGCCGGGCGGTCGGAGGATGGCCCCGCGATTGATTGGCTGATCGACATTTTTCAAACAGAACTGGAGCGATTGAATGCCCATCTCGACGCAGCCTGACGACGAGACCCTGAAACCCCGGGGAGACAACCTGACGCCCGCAAAGGGCCTGAGCTTCCTCGTCGCGGAGGACCACGAGTTCCAGCGCAGCATGATGGTGCAGATGCTCGAGGACCTCGGCGCCAAGGCCGTCCATGAGGCAGAAGACGGCCGCTCGGCATTGGAAATAACGCACGAGCTGGCTCATCCGTTCGACATTATCGTCACCGACATCGACATGCCTGGATTGGATGGCATGTCCTTCATCCGCCGCCTTGGGGAAGCCAACGTCGGGGCATCCTTGATCGTCACCAGCGGCCTCGACAGGTCGCTTCTGGACACGATCGAGACGATGAGCGCGGCCTACGGCATGCGCTTGCTGGGTACCGTGGAAAAGCCGCCCACGCCGGAGCGATTCGCCGAACTGATCGCACTGCACTGGCGGGCCAAGCCCAACTCGGAGAGAACCAGGATTGGCGAGGACATATTCAGCCTCGAGCAAGTACTCGCAGGACTCCACGCAGAAGAATTCGAACCGTTCTACCAGCCCAAGATCGATTTGAAGAGCCGTCGCGTGAAAGGATGCGAGGCGCTGGCGCGCTGGCGTCATCCGCACAGCGGGGTCATTTTGCCCCACAGCTTCCTGACACTGCTGGAGGACAACGGCTACATCAGCGAACTCACCTGGATCATGCTGGCGCAAAGTGCCCGCGATTGCCGAATCTGGCGGGAGTCAGGACTGGACCTCAATGTTTCCGTCAATCTATCGGTCAAGCAATTGGCAGATCCGGCGATCGCGGATGCGATCACATGGCAGGTCATCAACCAGGGGCTTGAACCGCGACACATGATCCTGGAGATCACCGAATCTGCCGCGATGACCGATGTCGGTCACATGCTGGAGAACCTGGCTCGCCTGCGCATGAAGGGATTCGGATTGTCGATCGACGACTACGGCACGGGTTACTCGTCCATGCAGCAACTGACCCGTATCCCTTTCACTGAACTGAAGATCGACCAGTCCTTCGTCAAGCATGCCGCACATCAGGAATCCAGTCGCTTGATCATGGAGTCCAGCCTGGAAATGGCACGCAAGCTGGGGATCGTCTCGGTGGCGGAAGGCGCAGAAACGCAGGCCGACTGGGACCTGCTGCGTGACTCAGGGTGCGATCTTGCCCAAGGCTTTTTCATTGCGCCACCCATGCCCTCAGCCGCCTTCCCTGACTGGGTGCATGACTGGGCATAGCCCGCTCCTGTCACCGTGAGCGGGCACGATCCATGAACTACTGTCGGCACCGTTGTCGCGGCTGGAGATCGTGATTGGCTACGTTGGCGCGGCGGTGACCAAGTCCGTGCTGCTGTGCCTGCGCGCAGCCTGGTGGATCCCGCACGGGGTACAAGCTCAAGGCGTGAGGCGGCTGCCAGGGCAGCTCGCAGCCGACCTTGGGATGGCCAACAAGCCCGCCGCGATCAGCAGGTGCGCAGCGATCGACAGGCCGCTGGCGGCGTGGGCATCGACGATGGATGCCGGCAGCCAGGCATCGACCAGGCCATTGCCCAGGTTCCAGCCCCAATGCAAGCCAAGTGCAACCCACAGGCTGCCGCTGCGCCACAGTGCCGTCGCGTAGGCCACGCCGAAGCAGAACAGCACCAGCCACTCGACTGGCCCGTTGCCGAGCCGGTAGATGTGGTTGAGCACATAGATGACGCTGGATGCGAGCACGAAGACCACACCGCCGCGCCAGCGGATGTCGGCGGCGCGATACCAGAATCCGCGCGTCAGGATGTCCTCGGCAAGCGATGCCACGAAGGTGGATAGCAGCAGCATCGGCAATGCGGCGAGCAGGCCCATCCAGGTCGCGCTTGCCGTACCGGTATCGGC
>NZ_JBBKVV010000189.1:0-27947 GCF_037968635.1 Phenylobacterium sp. | reverse complement strand
GGGCGGGGGTGGGCCGGTGGGCATCGCCTGGGAATCGGGACTGATCGCCGGCCTCGCCCAGGGCGGAGTGGATCTGGGCAAGGCCGACTTCATCATGGGCACCTCGGCGGGCTCCTTCGTGGGCGCGCGCCTGGCGTTGGGGTCGGAGGCTGCGACCTTGGCCGATCCGATCCTGGTCGAGCCTCCCCTCGCGTCACGCCCAGAGGGGCAGGCCAAGCCCACCCTACCCGGCGCGCCCACCGACCTTTCCGTGCTGGTGAAGATGATGGCCGAGGCCCAGGCCGGAGTCCGCGATGCCCAGGAAGTTCGCGCCGAGATCGGCGCCTTCGCGCTGGCCGCCCAGACCCCGGACGAGGCGACTTTTATCAAGAGCTTCGGCCACTCGTTCGCGGGGCTTCCCGACGACGCCTGGCCCGAGCGCGGATTCGCCTGCTCGGCGGTCGACGCCCTGACCGGTGAATTCAAGATGTGGACCAAGGACAGCGGCGTGGGCGTCACCCGTGCCGTAGCCTCCTCGTGCAGCGTTCCGGGCATCTACCCGCCGGTGACGCTCAACGGCCGCCGCTATATCGACGGCGGCATGCGCTCCACGATCAACGCCGACCAGGCCCTGGGCTATGACCTCGTCGTCGTGGTCCAGGTGCGCGGCGGCGCCACCGCCGGTGCGGCGGCCGAGGCCGTGGCCGCCCGCGTGGAGGCCGAACTCGACGTCTTGCGCCAAGGCGGCGCCAAGGTGGTGTTGATCGGCCCCGACGCCGGCAGCCAGGCCGCCATGGGCCTCAACCTTATGGACTTCCGCAAGCGCGCCGAAGCCGCGCGGGCTGGTCTGGCTCAGGGCTTGGCCCAGGCGGCGTCGCTGAAGGCGGCCTGGGCCGCCTAGCCGTTCCGCTTCACAAAGGCCCGGATGGCGGCGATCACCTGGTCCTGGTGGTCGGGCGTCAGATAGGGGTGCATGGGCAGGCTCATGACCTTCTCCGCCGCCGCGTCGGTCACCGGCAGGCCGCCGGGGGCGGGGTAGTGCGAATAGACGTCCTGGCGATGGATCGGGATCGGATAGTAGACAGCGCTGGGGATCTCGGCGGCCTTCAGGTGAGCGACGAGGCCATCCCGGTCTTCCGTCTCGATCGTGTACTGGGCCCAGACACTGACCCCGCCCGCGATTACCTTGGGCACGCCGACCACGTCGCCGAGGCCTGCCGCATAGCGATCGGCGACCACATTCCGTGCACGGATCTCATCTTCGAAGATGGTCAGCTTCTGCAGCAGCACCGCGGCCTGGATGGTGTCCATGCGGCTGTTCATGCCGATTCGCATGTTCAGGTACTTGGGGTCGTGGTCGAAGGTCTTGCCGGCGATGTCGGACTTCACCGCCTGGCCGTGAACCCGCAGAGAGACCAGCAGGTCGTGCAGCCGCTCCTCCTTGCAGAGCACCGCCCCCCCGTCGCCGTAGCAGCCCAGCGGCTTGGCCGGGAAGAAGCTGGTGGTGGTGACGTCGGCCCAGTGGATCGGGTGCTGGCCGTTCAGCGTGCAGCCGAACCCTTGCGCGGAGTCGGCGATCAGCTTCAGGCCATGCTTCTTCGTCACCGCCGCGATGGCCGGATAGTCAGCGGGCTGGCCGAACAGGTCCACCGCGATCACCGCGCGGGGGGTCAGCTTGCCCTGCGCCTTGATGGCCTCAATGGCGGCGTCCAGCTTCACCGGGTCAAGATTGTAGGTATCGGGCAGCACGTCGACGAACACCGGCGAGGCGCCCACCAGGGGCATGACCTCGGCTGTGGCCGCGAAGGTGAAGGACGGGCAGAAGACGGCGTCGCCGGGGCCGATGCCCCAGGCCATCAAAGGCAGCTGGATGGCTTCCGTACCCGACCCGCAGGATAGCACGAAGGGCGCCTGGCCAAACGCGCCGAGCTGCTTTTCCACCTCACCGATCTCGGGTCCCATGATGTAGGCGCCCGAGCGCACCACCTTGAGGATCGCGTCCTCCAGGGGCTGGCCGAGGCGCGCGCGTTGGGCCTGGAGGTCGATGAACGGAATCGGCATGGCGGAAGGGTCCCGGGTCACGAAGCGGCGCGCTTCATGACACGGGGAGTCTAGCCAAGCCAAACACGCTTGTTTTCGAAAAATTGCGGGGAGGGCCCCTCTCCCGCCAGCGGGAGAGGGGATGAACCCTAGATCTGACGGGCGCGGCCTTCCCAATAGGGGGCGCGGACCTTGTTGCGTTGGATCTTGCCGGCTTCGGAGCGCGGCAGGTCGGTGACGAAGTCCAGGCCGCGCGGCACCTTGTAGGCGGCCAGCGTCTGGCGACCGAAGTCCAGGATCTCCTGGGCCAGCTTGTCGGAGGGTTCATAGCCGGGCTTCAGCATGATCACGGCGCGGACCTGCTCGCCCCACTCGTCGTGGGGGATGCCGACAGTGGAGCTATCGGCCACCGCGTCGTGCTTGATCAGTTCGTTGTCGATTTCCTGCGGGTAGATGTTCACCCCGCCCGAGATGATGGTCTCGGCGTTGCGGCCGGTGAGGAACAGGTAGTCGTCCTCGTCGAAATATCCGACGTCGCCCATGGTGAAGAAGCCGTCGCGCCGGTTGGCGTTGGTCTTGGCCTCGTCCTTGTAATAGGTGAAGCCGCCGGTGGGCGGGAGCTGGTGGTAGATGCCGCCAGGCACGCCTGGAGGCAGGACGTTGCCTTCCTCGTCCAGGATGCGGACTTCCAGCAGCATCGGGCGCTTGCCAACGCTGCCGGGCTTCTTGAGCCATTCGTCGGAGGTGATTGTGAAGCCGGCGCCGCCTTCCGAGCCGGCATAGTACTCGCTGAGCACCGGGCCGAACCACTCGATCATGGCGTGCTTGACCTCGGGCGGGCAGGGGGCCGCGCCGTGGACCACGTACTGCACGTGGCTGATGTCGTACTTGGCCTTCACTTCCGGCGGCAGCGCCAGAAGGCGCTGGAACATGATGGGCACCAGGTGCAGGTGCGTGACCTTGTGTTCGGAGATGGTGCGCAGGACGTGCTCGGAATCCCACTTGTCGATGAAGTGCAGCGGAACGCCGGCGTTCATCGCGGCAGAGACGTCGAAGGCCAGCGGGGCGGCGTGATAGGCGGGACCGGCGCACAGTTGCACCGAGGTCTCCGGGTCATAGCCGCGCATGGCCAGCATAGACGGCGGGATCACCGCGGCCTGGGGGCGGAACACGCCCTTCGGACGGCCTGTGGTGCCCGAGGTGTACATCATCTGATTGCCGCGAACGGGGTCGGGGATGTCCGAACCGTCGTGCTCGGCGAGGGCAGAGTCGTAGTTGGTGAAACCGGGAATCTCGCCGCCCACCGACAGCTTGATAAGCAGATCAGGGCATTCGGCGGCCGCCGGCTGGGCGGCGGCGACGCGGGACTCGGCCACCAGGGCCTTGGCCTCGCAATCCTTGATGATGTAGGCGATCTCATCGATCGTCAGGTGCCAGTTCACCGGAGTGATGCGCAGGCCGCTGCGCTGGGTGGCGGCGATGGTCTCGACGAATTCGGCCCGGTTGGAGCAGAGCAGAGCGACGCTGTCGCCGGCCTTCAGGCCTGCCTGGCGCAGGGCGCGCACCAGCTTGTTGGCGTTGGCGTTAACCTCGCCGAAGGTCTTCACCCGCCCGGACGGATCAATCACCGCCGCGCGGTTGGGGGCTTGCGACGCCCAGAAGGCGACGGTCATGCCGTCGACGGCCGAGGCGTCCAGGGCCGCGGTAAAATCCTCAGCCGTCTTCAAATCTTCCATCTCAAATTCCTCCCGTCGCCCGGTGGCCGGCTACGGCTTTCACGCGGTGCAATCAATTTTGTAGGTCCCGGCGCGGGGTTTTGTCGGCGATCGCGGGCGCAATATGTCCGCGAGGGTGACCGTTCCGTTCCGGAAACCCACCATCACACGGCTTGCCCCGCCCGACAACGCCCCCGGAAATCCGGACGGCGGCCGGATGTGGACCGGGCGCTTGGAACCGCCTTCGCCGCAGATTTGGGAGCCCAAAACCAACTTGGCCGTTGTGTGCTGTCGACGACGGTGCGTGACGACGCGCGCCGGTAGGATCGTCCACCGTTGGAACCACGCGAGTAGGCGCTTGACTGTTCAGACCAAATTCCCCGCGGAGCTCGCCAGCACTGGCGTGGCGGGCCTCGACGACATTTTGCGGGGCGGGCTGGCGCGCAACCGTGTCTACCTGATGGAGGGCACACCCGGCACCGGCAAGACCACCGCGGCCATGCAGTTCCTGATGGCCGGCGCGGAGGCCGGGGAGACCGGCCTCTACATCACCCTCTCTGAGACCGAGGAAGAACTGCTGGGCACCGCCACGTCCCACGGCTGGGCGATGCCGGACCTGGTGAAAATCTTTGAGCTGATTCCACCGGAGGATCTGCTGGATGAGCAGCAACAGCAGAGCCTGCTCTACTCCTCCGACCTGGAGCTGGGAGAGACCACCCGGATGATCTTCCAGGCGGTGGAGGAGGTGAAACCCACGCGCGTGGTGATCGACAGCCTGTCGGAAATCCGCCTGCTGGCCGGAGGCTCGCTGCGTTACCGCCGCCAGATCCTCGCGTTGAAGCACTACTTTTCACGGCACGGGGCCACCGTGCTGATGCTGGACGACATGACCACCGACGCCAACGACAAGACCGTCCACAGTGTGGCCCACGCCGTGATCCGGCTTGAGGAGCTGGCCCCGGTCTATGGCGCCGAGCGACGCCGCCTGCGGGTCGTGAAGTACCGCGGCCAATCGTTCCGTGGCGGCTTCCACGACTTCATGATCCGGCACGGGGGTCTGGATGTCTTCCCGCGCCTGATCGCGTCGGAACACCGCGTCGAGTTCAAGCGCGAGACCCTGGCCAGTGGGGTGGTCCAGCTCGACACCCTGCTCGGCGGTGGTGTGGCGCGGGGGTCAAGCACCCTGGTGCTCGGCCCGGCCGGTACGGGCAAGTCTCTGTTGGTGATGGAGTTCGTGGTGGCGGCGATCAAGCGCGGCGAGAAGGCGGCCATGTTCATCTTCGACGAGGAACTGGGCCTGCTGTTCGCCCGCGCCAAGGGCCTGGGGATCGACCTGGAGGCCATGCGCGACTCCGGGGCCCTGCTGATCGAACAGGTGGACGCCGCCGAACTTGCGCCGGGCGAGTTCACCCATCGCGTTCGCAACTGCGTCGAGAAAATGCACCTGCAGACCATCGTGATCGACAGCCTAAACGGGTATCAGGCGGCCATGCCCGAGGAGCAGTTCCTGGTGCTGCACATGCACGAACTGCTGACCTTCCTGAACCGGCGCGGCGCCTCGACCTTCCTCACCGTCGCCCAGCACGGCCTGGTGGGGGACATGAAGGCTCCGGTGGATGTCACCTATCTCGCCGACACCGTGATCCTGCTGCGCTACTTCGAGGCTTCGGGTCGGGTGCGGCGGGCCATCTCGGTGATCAAGAAGCGCACCGGTTCCCACGAGGACACCATCCGGGAGTACCAGATCGACGGTCGTGGCCTCACGGTCGGCGGGCCGCTCGACGGCTTCCAGGGCGTGCTCCGCGGAGTGCCGGTCTATCTCGGTCAGTCAGAGTCCCTGCTGGACGAACGAGTTTGACCACCCTTGCAGCCCTGCGTGAGGAAACCGCCCTCATACTGACGCCGGCCGGCCGCGACGCTCAGATCGCCGCCAGCCTGCTGGGGGAGGCCGGAATTCAGAGCCGGGCCTGCGGCAGCGCCGAGGAGCTGTGCCGGGAGCTCTCGCAAGGCGCGGGCTTCGCTCTTCTGGCCGACAACGCCCTGCACAACGTCGATATTGGTCCGCTCTCACGCTGGGTTGGCGAGCAGCCCCCCTGGTCAGACTTCCCGTTCGTCCTGCTCACCGAGCGCGGCGGCGGGCTTGAGCGCAATCCCCAGGCCTTCCGCCTCACCGAGACCCTGGGCAATGTCATCTTTCTCGAGCGACCGTTTCATCCCACCAGTCTGGTGAGTGTCGCCCGAACGGCCCTGCGCGCCCGCCGCCGCCAATACGAGGCCCGACAGCGGATCGACGAGATCCGGGAGGCCGAACTGCAGCTGGAGCGCAGGGTTGACGAGCGCACCGCTGAACTCGCCGCCGCCAATCGCCAGCTCGTCGCCCAGATCGAAGAGCGGGAAAAGGTCGAGGTGGCCCTGCGCCAGGCGCAGCGGCTGGAGGCTGTCGGCCAGCTCACCTCCGGCGTCGCCCACGACTTCAACAACTTGCTGACCGTCGTGCTGGGCAATGTCCGTCAGCTGGCCAAGGCCGAGACCAACCCCGTCACCCGCCGCCGTCTGGACATGATGGAACAGGCCGCTCAACGGGGCGCCAAGCTCACCGCGCAGCTGCTGGCCTTCTCGCGCCGCCAGAAGCTGGAGCCCCAACTGGTGAACCTGAACCGGACGGTGGAGAGCATGCGCGACCTGCTGCAGAGCACCATGGCCTCTCATGCCCGCATCGAAACCGAACTGCATCCCGACCTCTGGGGGGCGATGATCGATCCGACCCAGATCGAGCTGGTGATCCTCAATCTCGCCATCAACGCTCGGGACGCCATGGAGGTCGGCGGGGTGCTGACGGTCAGCACCGCCAACGCGGTCCTGGGCCAACCGGGCCGCGCAGAGGAGCCGCCCCCCGGCGACTATGTGATGGTGGCGGTCTCCGACACCGGCTCTGGCATGTCGCCCGAGGTGCTGGCCAAGGTCTTTGAACCCTTCTTCACCACCAAGGCTGTCGGCAAGGGATCTGGCCTGGGGCTGTCCCAGGTGTTCGGGCTGGCCAAGCAGTCCGGCGGCGGGGTGCGTATCGACACCGCGCCGGGCGAAGGGACCTCCGTGAAGGTCTATCTGCCGCGCTGTGACGATGTCGCCGCCCCGCGCCCCCTGGCCCGAGAGGCGCCGCTGGCGGTCGATGGCCGTCCGGTTGTCCTGCTGGTTGACGATGACAGCGCCGTGCGCGAGATCACCGCCGGCATGCTCGACGAACTGGGCTATGCGGTGGTGGAGGCGGGCAGCGGCGGCGCGGCGCTGGAAACCCTGCAGCAGCGCCCCGATATCGATCTGATGCTGCTGGACTTCGCGATGCCGGGGATGAACGGCGCCGAGGTGGCTCGGGAAGCCGCCACGCGGCGGCCACACCTACCCGTCGTCTTCGTCACCGGCTATGCCGACGTCGAGGCCCTGGCCCACGCGGGCGAGGCCGGCGTCCTGCAGAAACCCTTCGAGGACCACGAACTGGCCAGCAAGTTGCGGGCTGTCCTCGAAGGCGCGAACCTCTAGCCGAACCTTGCCGCCGCCCAGCGAAGGGCGTGATAGCCGGCCGTGGCGGCGACGGCGGTGACGAAGGTTCCCCACAGGATGTCCGCCACGGTGATCTTCGTGGCCCAGACCTTCATGGTGGCCTGGTTGGTCAAGTCGTAGGTGGCGTAGCACATGGCGCCCACGATGGCCCCGGTGGTCATGGCCTTCGTCCAGGATGTGGCGGGCGACACCGCCAGGAGCATGATCCCCAGGATGTAGACCAGGTAGAAAACCGCCGCGGCCTTGAGGTTCACGTCCTCTGCGAGGATCGGGTTGAGGGTCGGCCGGTAGAGACGCTCATTGCTGAGGGTCAGCCAGACGGCGTCCACCGCGGCGAAGACAAGGCCTGTCGCCAGATAGGCGACGATGTATTTCAGCATTTCAGGCTCCTCAGGCCGGCCGCAGGCGGTAGTGGCTCACGCCCCATTCCGCCCCGCCGCGGTGTCCAAACAGGCCGGCGGTGGCCAGGAAGAACAGTCGCCAGCGTCGCCGCCACAGCACCGCCTGGTCGCCATAGACCTCTCGCAGCACAGGCCGGATCACCGCGGCGTTGCGGTCGTAGTTCTCCAGCCACTGGTTGGCGGTGGTCTCGTAGTGGGCGCCGCTCCAGCGCCAGTCGGCTTCCACTCTGAACAGGTCCGGGAACTGCCGCATCAGGTCATGGCTGGGCATCACCCCCCCGGTGAAGAAGTGCTGACCGATCCAGTCGGCCTCGTCGTTGACGTCGAACCGGTAGGGGGTGGTCTTGTGGGTGAAGACGTGGATGAACATTGCTCCGTCCGGCTTGAGCCAGCTCTTGGCGCGGCTCAGCAAGCCCCGCCAATTGGCCATGTGCTCGAACATCTCCACCGACACGATGCGGTCGAAGGTTACGGGCTGGGCGGCGAAATCGTTCATGTCGGCGGTGATCACCGTCAGGTTGGTCAGGCCCTGCGCCGCGGCGCGGCGACGGATGTACTCGCCCTGACTCCTTGAGTTGGAAACGCTGGTCACCCGTGAGCGCGGCAGATTGCGGGCCATCCACAGCGACAGCGACCCCCAGCCGCAACCGAGCTCCAGGATGTGATGGCCGTCCCGCAGATCGGCATGGGCTGCGGTCTCGGCGAGGGCCTTCTCCTCGCCCTCCTCAAGGGTGACCGCGCCGTCGCCGTAGAGGCAGGAGGAATATTTGAGCTGCGGTCCCAGCACCGCCTCGAAGAAGGCGGCGGGAAGTTCGTAGTGCTGGTCGTTGGCCTCGCCCGTGTGTTCCGCGATCGGGCGTGTCGCCATTTCCAGGGCGAACTGGGCTTCGGCGTCAGCCGGGGCGTCGGCCAGTTGGCGGCGGGCGTTGGCCACCAGGAAATCGACGGCGGCGCGGCGCACCAGGTCGGGCAGAGGCGCGCCCTCGAAGGCTTGGATGGCGTTGGCGACAAGACTCATGGGGCGGCCCTCTGCTGGCTCCAGGAAAGAAGCCTTCAAACGCGATACGGATGCAGCCAGGCGATGGATGCGGCGTTTGCATCCACGGACCTGCGCCTTGCGTAACTCCACCATGTTCGCTCCAGGAGGTCCCGTGACGCCGCAAAGCCCCGACAAGCCGCTCCGCATCGCCGTCGTCGGCGGTGGGGTCGCAGGCCTCTCCGCCGCCTGGATGTTGGGGACCAAACACACAGTCACCCTGTTCGAGGCCGAGAGCCGGCTGGGTGGTCACGCCAATACGGTGGAGGCTCGCGACGTCGAAGGTGTGACCCCGGTGGACACCGGCTTCATCGTCTTCAACCCGCCCAACTATCCCAACTTCACCGCCCTGCTGGCGTACCTGGGGGTGGCCAGTCAGCCTGCCGACATGGCGCTGAGCGTCTCCCTCGACGACGGGGCCTTCGAATATTCCAGCGGCGCGATCTTCGCCCAGAAGCGCAACCTGTTCAGCGCCCGGTTCTGGGGCATGTTGCGGGACGTCAACCGCTTCTATCGACACGGGCCAAAGGACCTCGAGAGTTTGGAGGCGCCGCTGACCTCGCTTGACGACTACCTCTCGCAGAAGGGGTACTGTCAGGCCTTCCGCGATGACCACCTGATCCCTCAGGCCGCCGCCATCTGGTCGACGCCGCTGGCCGCGATCCGCGACTATCCGGCGGCGTCGCTGATCCGCTTCTTCCAGAACCACGGGATGATGACGATCTTCGGCCGTGGCGCCTGGCGCACCGTGACCGGCGGCAGCCGGGCCTATGTCTCCAAGCTCCTCGCCGCCTTCCAGGGCGAAGTCCGCTCAAGCTCCCGCATCCTCTCCATCCGTCGCGACGCTCTGGGTGTCGAACTGCGGGACTCACACGGCCATGCTGAACGCTTTGATCAGGTGGTGATCGCCACCCATGGCGACCATGCGCTACGCCTGTTGGACGACGCCGCGCCCGAGGAACAGCGCCTGCTGTCGGCCTTCAAGTACAGCCGCAACCTGGCGGTTCTGCACACCGACAAGGCCTTGATGCCCAAGCGCCGCAGCGCCTGGACCAGTTGGAACCATATCGGCCGCCGGGCCGCGCCGGGCGAGGGCTGTGTCACCTACTGGATGACCCGTCTCCAGGGCCTGAAGACCGCCACGGACTTCTTCGTCACCCTCAATCCCACCAAGGAGATCGCGCCGGAAGCCGTGGTTCATACCGACGTCTATGACCACCCGCTGTTCGACGCCGGCGCCATCGCCGCCCAGCGGGAGATCTGGTCGCTGCAGGGCGCGCGTCGCACCTGGTTCTGCGGCTCGTATCTCGGCCACGGTTTCCACGAGGACGCCCTGCAGTCGGGTTTGGCTGTCGCCGAGGAGTTGGGCGGGGTCCGTCGACCCTGGAGCGTGGAGAACGAGTCCGGCCGCATCCATCTCGACGCCGCCGCGCCGGTTCCCGCCGAGCAGGCCGCCTGACCATGACCGCCTCCGGCCTCTATTCCGGAGTGACGACCCACACGCGGTTCCGGCCGCGTGGTCACCGTCTGCGCTACGCGATCTTCATGATGCTGCTGGACCTAGACGAACTGCCCGCCCTGGACGCGCGGCTGAAGCTATTCGGCCAGGACCGCTTCCGGCTCACCAGCTTCTGCGAACGCGATCATCTGGACGGGTCGGCCACGCCTCTGAAGGTCCAGGTCGAGGCTCACCTGGCCGCTGCGAGAATCCCCTGCGGCGGTCCCGTCCGCCTGCTCTGCATGCCGCGGATCCTGGGAGGCGTGTTCAACCCGCTCAGCGTCTATTTCTGCCACCGGGCGGACGGCGCGCTGTCGGCCATCCTTTATGAGGTCAGCAACACCTTTGGCGAGCGGCACAGCTACCTGATCCCGGCCCGGGGCCTGGGGGTGATCGAGCAAGGCGCACCCAAGACCTTCTACGTCTCGCCGTTCATGGACATGGACCTGGCCTACGCCTTCCGTATCGCGCCGCCTGGCGAAGATGTCTCCGTCACCGTAGACGTCCATGACGCGCAGGGGCGCCTGCTGGCCGCCAACTTCGCCGGCCAGCGGACCGAACTCACCGATGCGGCCATCTGGAAGGCCTGGTTTGGCCATCCCCTGATGACCCTGGGGGTCATGGCGGCCATCCACTGGGAAGCCCTGAAGATTTGGCGCAAGGGCGAAAAGCTACGTCCCCGTCCCAAGGCGCCGAGGGCGCCCGTGACCGTGATTCCGGCGGCTCAGGTGAGCGCCGCATAGCTCTCCAAGTTTGGGTCCCGAAACATCACCGCAATGATCCCCGCCTATTCGCCGCCTGCGTCAAAACAGGTCTGGCGCGCCTAGGGCGGGCGCCTCAGAATGTTTCCATACTAGACGATGGAAATTTGAGATGAGTGATTCACACCCCTCCCGGCGGGGTGCGGCGTCGGCTGACTCCGAGCCAATCCAAGTCGATGTGAAGACCATGCCCCGCGTATTGCAGCGGATCGTTGGTCTGGCGTTCAACTATCCGTGGCTGGTGGCCCTGGCCATGGCCGCCTCGCTGGGCGCGGCGCTCGCCAGCCTGACGCTTCCACGCCTTCTGGGCCGCGCCGTGGACCAGGCGCACGGCCTGTTGATGCAGGGCGGAGCTCAAGCCGGCGAGGCCCGTCACGCGCTGCTGGTGACTGCGGCCTTCGTGATCGGCGCCACCATCGTGCGCGGCGCCATGACCATGTGGTCGGGCTATCTTGGGGAGCTTGTCAGCCAGAAGGTCGGCCACGACCTGCGCCTGCAGTTCTTCCAGCAACTTCAGCGGCTGTCCTTCGGCTTCCACGACCGCATCCATTCCGGCGACCTGGTCACGCGAGGCATGCTCGACCTGGAGGGCGCGCGGGTCTTCATCCAGGGCGGCCTGATGCCGATCCTGACCCTTGTTCTTCTGCTGGTCTTCGCCTCTTGGCAGATGCTGGCCATCGACCAGACGCTGGGCCTGATCGGCCTGGCCTTTGTGCCGTTCTCGGCCTTGGCTCTGGGCCGCATGGGCTTCCTGCTGCGGGTCACCTGGCTGCGCTTTCAGGAGCTGATGGCCCAGCTGACCTTGACGATGGAGGAGAACCTCCAGGGTATCCGCGTGGTCCGCGCTTTCGCCGGCAAGGTCTTCGAGATGGCCAAGTTCGACCAGGCCTCGGTGGACGCGCTGGCCTACTCCTACAATCGCATCACCCTTCGCTTCCGGGCCGTGGCGGTCATGCAGGTGACCTTCAACGCGTCCATGGCCGGCGTCCTCTGGTACGGCGGACACAAGGTGGCGGCGGGCACGATGAGCGTCGGGACCCTGACGGCCTACCTCACCTACATGACCCTGCTGCAGGGTCCGATCCGCCAGATCGCGATGATCTTCAACGCTGCGGCCCGGGCCACCTCCTCCGGCGCGCGGGTGTTCGAGGTGCTGGACCTGGAGCCGGAGATCGCCGATGCGCCGGGCGCCCAGCCGCTGGCGCCGGCGAAGGGCGTGCTGCGCTTCGAAAGCGTCGACTTCGGCTATGTGCCGGGCAAGCAGATCCTCACCGGCGTCGACTTCGAGGTCGGCCCGGGTCAGACCCTCGGCATCGTGGGGCCTCCGGGTTCCGGCAAGTCCACCATCGCCAACCTGATCCCGCGCTTCTACGACGTGACCGGCGGGGCCATCACCATCGACGGCGTGGACATTCGCGATGTGACCCTGCCGTCCCTGCGCGAGTATGTCGGCCTGGTGCAGCAGGAGGCCTTCCTGTTCGATAGCTCCATCGGCCACAACGTGGCCTATGCCGACCCTTGGGCCGAGGAGGAGCGCATCGTCGGCGCCGCCAAGACCGCCCAGATTCACGAGCATATCGTTGGCCTGCCCGCCGACTACGAGACCCGGGTGGGCGAGCGCGGCGTGGCGCTGTCGGGCGGCCAGCGCCAGCGGATGAGCATCGCTCGCGGCGTGGTGCCGGGCCCCGGCGTGATGATCTTCGACGACTCGACGGCCGCCATCGACGCGGTGACCGAGCGCCGCGTGCGCGACGCGCTTTCCGAGGCCACCCGCACCAAGGCCACCATCATCATCGCCCACCGCCTGTCGTCCCTGATGCACGCCGACCAGATCATCGTCCTCGACGACGGGGTGGTGGTGGAGCGGGGTAACCACGCCCAGCTGCTGAAGGCCGGCGGCGTCTATGCCGACCTCTATGAGCTGCAGTCGCGGTCCGACGCCTCGGCGACCCTCGACGACGTGACCTTGGAAGGGGCGCCCGCGTGACCGATACCGCCGCCAACGCCGCGCCCAAGCGCGCGCCTCGCGCCTCGCTCGGCTCCTCCGAAGGCGACGATGTCTTTGGGACCTTCGACGTCAATGTCGCCCGCCGGTTCCTGGCCTTCCTGACGCCGCACAAGCCGGCCCTGATCACGGCCCAGGTGGCGGTGCTGATTTCGGCGGCCACCCAGGTGGCGGTGCCGGCGATGATCGGCGCAGCGGTCAACGCCGCGGTGGCCAAGGACGGGCCGCTGCTGGATCGCACGCTGATCATTTTCGCCGCCGTCGCCGCAGCCTACGCCACCTTCTTCTTCATCGGCGAGTGGCTGTCCTCCCGCCTGGCGCAACGGGTGATCTTCGACATCCGCCGCAAGATGTTCGCCCACTTCCAGGACGTGTCGCTGTCCTTCATGGACAAGACCCACGTCGGCCGGATCATGGCCCGGCTGCAGGGGGACGTGAACGCGCTCCAGGAATTCCTGGAGAACATGAACGGCGCCATCGGTGACTTCGTCATGCTGTTGGGCATCACCGTCGTGCTGCTGATGACCGATCTGAAGCTCGGCCTGCTGACCCTGACCGTCCTGCCGGCCCTGATCGCCATCCGCGCCGTCTGGCTGCCCTACTCCAAGAAAAGCTTCCGGGTCGCCCGCGACGCGTCCTCCACCGCCAACTCGGCCCTGGCGGAGAACATCAACGGCATCCGCACCGTGCAGGAAAGCCGCCGGGAGGCGCTGAACTTCGAGCTCTACAAGGAGAAGGCCCAGGAGAACTTCACCGCCCAGGTGGGCGCCTCCTGGATGACCCAGATCATGGTCCCCACCGTGGATGTGCTCACCGGCTTGGCCATGGCCATCGTCATCATCGTCGGCGGCAACGCGGTGCTGGGCGGCACGCTGAACGTGGGCGTGATGGTGACCTTCATCCTCTATGTGCAGCGGTTCTTCGAGCCGGTCCGCATGCTGTCGATGCAGTACACCATCATGCAGAGAGCCATGGCCGCCGGGCACCGGATCTTCGAGGTGATCGACGTGCCGGTGACCATCGCCGACAAGCCCGACGCCATCGAACTGAAGGATGTGCCGGCCACGGTCGAGTTCCGCAATGTGACCTTCGGCTACGATCCGGCCCGTCCCATCCTGCACGATATCAGCCTATTGGTGCGGCCCAAGGAAGTTGTGGCCCTGGTCGGTCCCACGGGCTCGGGCAAGACCAGCATCATCGCCCTGACGCACCGCTTCTATGAGGTCGATCAGGGCCAGGTCCTGGTGGGCGGCCACGACGTGCGGGATGTGACCCTCGATTCGCTGGGCGCCAACATCGGCATGGTGCTGCAGGAGCCGTTCCTGTTCACCGGCACCATCGAGCAGAACATCCGCTACAACACGCTCAGCGCCACCAAGGACGACGTGATCGCGGCGGCCAAGTCGGTCAGCGCCCACGAGTTCATCATGCGGCTGCCGGACGGCTACGACACCCAGCTGGGCCAGCGGGGCCGCAACATCTCCATGGGCCAACGGCAGCTGATCAGCTTCGCCCGCGCCCTGGTGGCCAACCCGCAGATCCTGATCCTCGACGAGGCCACGGCCAATATCGACTCCTTCACGGAACAGGCGATCCAGAAGGCGCTGAAGGTGCTGTTCGCCGGCCGCACCTGCATGGTCATCGCCCACCGCCTGGCCACCATCCGCGACGCCGACCGAATCGTGGTGCTGCAGCAGGGCCGCATCCTGGAGCAGGGCAGCCACGACGTGCTGATGAAGACCGGCGGGCTCTACTCGCACCTGTACACCTCGGCCCACGCGTCCTTCGACGACCAGGTGGTGGCGACGACCGGCGACTCTGAGTTCGCGACGCGGACTTAAGCGAGCGGACCACCATCAAGCGTGATGCGGTGCATCAGGCGGTACTGGCCGGGATAGTCGTTCATCGCCTGGTGCCAGGTGCAGCGGTTGTCCCAGATGGCCATCGAGCCCTTGGCCCATTGGAAGCGGTGGACGAACTGCGGCTTGACGGCGTGCTGATAGAGGTAGCCCAGCAGGGCCATGCTCTCCTCGCGATTCCAGCCGACGATGCCGGTGGTGAAGGCCGGATTGACGTAGAGCACCTTCTTGCCGCTGCCGGGGTGGGTGATGACCACCGGGTGGACGGCGTCGGGCACGTCCTTGTTGCCGGCCAGGTCTGCGCGGTCGGTGGCGGCATAGACGCTGGTCTCGCCGAACACGTGCTCGGACGCATGGTGGGCCTTCAGGGTGGCCAGCGTCGCTTTCATGCCGTCGGAGAGGGCGTCATAGGCGGCGTACATGTCGGCGAACAGGGTGTCGCCGCCGGTGGGCGGGGTCTCGATGGCCAGCAGCACCGAGCCCATGGCCGGCGCCATGTCGTAGCTGTGGTCGGTGTGCCAGCCGCCGCCGATGTTGGTGGTCTGCTCGGGGGTCTTCTCGACCTTGGCGATCTCGGGATAGCGCTCGGTCTTGGGGAAGTAGCGGTTGACGACGATGGGGGCGAGTCGCCGGGCGAAGGCGATCTGCTGCTCGGGCGTCATCTGCTGGTCGTGGATGAAGGCCACGCCGCGGTCGAAGACGGCGGCCCGGATCTGGTCGATCTCGGGGTCGGTGGCCCGGTTCAAGTCGACACCCTGAACCAGGGCGCCGCAGCCGTCCAAGGGGCGGATCGAGAGGTCGAGGGTGGTGGTCATGGCGGGCTCCTGTTGAGGAGAGCCTAGGCCTGCGGCTTGGCGGAGTTTGTCACCAGAGTTACAATTGAGCATGAGCCTTCGCGAACGCGCCGCTGAGCTGCTGACCCGGTCCGTCTGGCTGCAGGGCCATGGGCCCGAGCTGGTGGAGGCCTTCCTGACCCATGGCCGCATCGTCCATCTGCCGGCCGGCGCCTGGGCGCAGTCGGAGGGGGACGAGCAGACGGGCATCACCCTGGTGGTGGAGGGCGCGGTCCAGATGATGTGCGCGGCGCCGGGCGGGCGTGAGGTGCTGTTCGGGCAGGCGGGGCCCGGCGTGGCCCTGGGCCAGACCCTGCGGTTCGGCGGCGGGCCCCGGCTGGTGACGCTGATCTGCGTGGAGCCGAGCGTGCTGCTGGTGATCCCCGACCATGCGCTCACCCGGATTGCGACGCAGCGGCCCGAGGTCTGGCAGGCGGTGGCGGCGCTGGTCTACCTGCAATTGCGCGGCGCCCTGATGATCGCCGCCGAGGCCGTGGCCCTGCCGCCGCGCCAGAGGCTGGCCGCGCGGCTGGAGGTGATGGCGCGCACCGGCGGCCCGACCCTGCGCCTGAACCAGCAGGCCCTGGCCGAGATGATGGGGCTCAGCCGCAAGACCGTGAGCGGCTATCTGCTGGGCTTCCAGCGCGCGGGCCTGCTGACCCTCGGCTACGGCCAGATCGAAGTGCGCGACACCGGGGCCTTAAGGCGGATCGCCGAGAGCTAGGCGCCCTCCGCCGCTTTCCAGAAGGTTCGAAAGGCCTGAACCAGATGGGCGGGATTGTCTTCCTGGACATTGTGGCCGGCGTCGGGGGCGACGCTGATCCGGGCGCCGGGCACGGCCCGCGCGAAGGTCTCAGCCGCCGACTGACTCAGCACCCGGCTGCGGCCGCCTCGCACCAGCAGGGTCGGCAGGCCGCTCGCCGCCGCGATCTGGTCCAGAACCCCGACTACCGCCAGGATCGCCGGGAAGTCGGTGGGCCGGCGGCGGTCCTGCTTCCAGCGCCAGTCGCCGGCCTCCGCCTGCTCCAGCATGGCCGCCATCCGGTAGGCGACCTTGCCGGGATGGCTCCTGGGGCTGATCGCCAGGGCCTGGGCCACCACGGTCTCCACCGAGGGCGCGGCGTCCACCGCGCTGATGAAGGCCCGCATCCGCGCCGTCGACGCGAAGTTCACGCCGGGCGCCACGTCCACCAGGGCCAGGCTGGCGAAGCGGTGCGGCGCGGCCTGGGCGCACAGAGCCGCCGCCACCCCGCCCAGCGACATGCCCGCCAGGTGACAGGGCGCGACGCCCAGCTGGTCCACCACGGCGAGAACATCGCGCGCGAAGTCCTTCGGCGGATAGGCGTCCGCCCAATGGCTGTCGCCATGCCCCCGCAGGTCCAGGGCAAGCAGCCGGTACTCGGCCCGCAGACCCAGCGCCACATAGTCCCAGGTCCGCGCCGACAGGGCCCCGCCGTGCAGCAGCAGGGCCGGGCGCCCGTCGCCACCCCAGTCCAGCAGGTGCAGGACGCCGTCGGGACCTTGCAGACGGCGCGAGACCGGGGGCGACGGATCACAAATCTCGACGCCCATCTCCCGGGCCAGGCTTTCGAGGGTGTCGTCTCCCAGCAACATCGTCCGCTCCGCTCTTACTTTGACAAGTCAAAGTAAGACGATATCCAAGGGATGCGCAAACCGATTCGTGTGACGCGCGCGGCGATGGTCTATCCCTCGGAGGGCGCCCCGCTGGAGATCCGATGTCCGAACCGCGCAAACGCATCCGCCGCAGCGCCCAGGCCTCCAAGCTGGCCATCCTGCAGACCGCCGAGGCCCGGCTGATCGCCGACGGGCCGGACGCCGTGCGGGTGCAGCCCATCGCCCGTGAGCTCGGGCTCACCGACGCCGCGGTCCACTACCACTTCGGCAGCCGCGAGGCGCTGCTGGAGACCCTGCTGCGCTACTCCGGCCGCCGCTTCCTGGACGAGCTGGCCGCCGCCATCGCCACCCACCGCGCGCAGGGCATGGGCTTCGACCTGGCCCGCGCCGCCGCTCTGCTGGCCGACTTCTATGACCGCAAGGGCGCGGCCCGCCTGGTGATGTGGCTGAGGTTCTCGGGCTGGGCGCCGGAGGGGGCCGGCATGCTGACGCCCCTGGTGGACTGGCTGCACGAGGACCGAGCCGCCCGCGCCCTGGCCCAGGGCGCGCCCACCCCCGCCCGCGAAGACAGCCAGTACGCCATCGCCCTGCTGAGCGCCTCGGCCATGTCCCAGGCCCTGTTCGGCGACGCTCTGCTGCGGTCCGTCGACCTCGACCCGGCCAAGGCGGCCGACTTCACCGCCTGGCTGACGGGTGCGCTCGGCGACCAAGCCGCGTCCTCATAAGATCGAAGGTGGCGGCTGGGTGAGGGGTGCAAGCGGGTTTTCGGCCAACTGGCCAGCGAACTCTCGGAATGACCTTGAAGGGTGGGGAACGGATATGCAGACGGCTCTGTTGCGCCGGTTTCACCGGCCCTTCTTCGGTATGCCCACCTCGCCAGCGTCCAACGCCCGCCGCACTTGATCAGCTAGTTCTTCATAGGTGAACGGCTTGGTGATGAGTTGCACGCCTGGGTCCAGACGCCCGTTGTGGACGATGGCGTTGCGCGTATATCCACTGGTGAAGAGTATACGCACGCTTGGCCGCAGCTTCCTGACTTCCTCGGCCAACTTACCACCGTGCATTACACCGGGGAGCACGACGTCTGTGAACAACAGATCTATTTGCGGGTTGTTGTTCAGAGCTGTTAAGGCAGTGGAGGCGTCTGACGCCTCGATTACTTGGTACCCGAGTTCGCGCAGGACGCCCCGGGAGTAGGAACGAACGCCTTCGTCATCCTCTACGAGGAGCACGGTTTCATTGCCGCGTAGAAGCGAAACGTCTCGATGCCGAGCTGAAACAGGAGGCTCCTCAGCTTCCCCATGGAAGCGGGGCAAGTACAGTTTCGCGCTCGTGCCGTGACCCAGCTCGCTGTACACTCGAACATGGCCGCCCGACTGGCGCACGAACCCGTAAACCTGGCTCAATCCAAGACCCGTCCCCTTTCCAGTCTCCTTGGTGGTGAAGAAGGGCTCGAACACTCGCGCGAGTGTGTCGTGATCCATCCCCTGGCCGGTGTCCGACACTGCGATCAACACATACTGACCTGTCGGCACGGGCTCCGGCACCGTGGCGAGGTAGGCCTCGTCGAGGAAGACGTTGGCGGTCTCGATGGTGAGTTTCCCGCCGTCAGGCATGGCGTCCCGAGCATTGACCGCAAGGTTCAAAAGCGCCTGCTCCAGCTCGTTGGGATCCGCGAACGCGGCCCATAAGCCAGGCGAGCCCACAAGCTCGAGCATGACCTGCTCGCCGAGCGTCCGCTCCAGGAGGTCGCCGATCTCACGGACCAGGCGGTCGGCCTGCAACGGTTTCGGATTGAGCGCCTGGCGACGAGAGAACGCCAGCAGTCGGGCGGTGAGTTTTGCGGCGCGCTCCGCCGATTGCGTCGCCATGCTCAGCGAGCGGCGCAACCGCGTATCGTCACGAACTGTGCTCTCGCCTGCGATCTGACGGGCCATGTTGTCGAGCCCGCCGATGATCACGGTGAGAAGATTGTTAAAATCGTGGGCGACGCCCCCGGTCAATTGACCAATGGCCTCCATCTTCTGGGCTTGCCTGAGGGCCTCTTCGGCCTTCATGCGCTCGCCGATCTCCTCTTGCACCCGCTGCTCAAGGGTTTCGTTCAGGCGTGCCGCCTCAGACAGCGCCTCTCGCAGCGCACGCGCATTCTGCCCGACCTGGGCCCGAGCCTGATCAAGTGACGACGCCAACGCTGTGGCTCGCCGCCTCGCATCGCCAGCCGCGTTCGCGGTGGCGAGCGCAGCATCTTCACGCGCTTCGGACCACAGCAGCGCAATCAGCAGATCGGAGACTACGGCGAGCCGCGAGGCTCGCACCTGCGGGCGACCGCCAATGAGCAGGAGCACCGTTCCCTGAGGTCCGACCCAGACGTCGGCAGGTTCCAGCTTGCCGGCGTCCGGATGGGCGACCGTTGTGAAGAACTCGCCGGCGCCTTCGCATCTGGCGAACAGCTCGGCCCAAGTGGGTCCTCCCGCCAGCGTTTGCACAAATCCCGGGGCCGGAAGAAGGATGTTCAATCCCGGGTCGCGCAAGAGAAAAAGAAGGTCCCGAGCGCCCAAACTTTCGGCCACCAGTGCAGCCTCAGACGCCCGCGTCCGCCGGCCGGCAAGCGCCGTCATCAGACGGTTCAGCTCGTAGTCGGTTGCAGTGTTCACGCCGGCAAGACAGCCACAACCGCAGTGCAGTTATGGAAACCCTCGAACTGACCTTCGGCTCGCGCGATCTGGCCGTGGGTATTGCATCCCAGGAGATCAGCGCCCGCAAGTTGGTCCCGGACAGTCGCAACCTCTTCGCCGAACTGCTCGCCCATACGCAGCCTGGTGGCGACGCAGTCAAAGAATAGGGCTGCCTGCGGTTTGTGCTCTCCGATGGCCGCCAGCGCCGCCTGGGTGGCCTCCTGAGCGGCCTCCACTGCGGAAGCCGCAGAGACACGCATGATGTACACCACTGAGCCTTGCGGGACTTCCGCGGCGCACAGGACTGATCCGTCCGGGAGAACCGCGAGTGGCACTCGCAGGCGCTGTTGGTCCTCGGCTTCGATACCAAGAATATTATGCAGGAAGAACGCGAGAGGCGCAGCGCGGTCCAGCGTCTGCCCCGTTGTTCGAGCATGGGCTTCGAACGCTTCCACCGCCGGCAGCCCGTTAAGGCTGACAAGCCTCATTCCGTCTGTTTCGGTCACGCGGAACGGCGCAGAGGCAGGAGCCCATCCATGCCGAACTCCGACGCCGATGGGCTTCTCGGTCAGCATTTCGAGAGCAACTGCCGCTCCGTTTATCACCTCGCGGCCATAGAATACGGAGGTGCGCTGGAACTGCGCGTTGTCACCTGCCCCACCGCCAAAGAATTGGTACTGTCCCCCCGTCGCCAGGGTTAGCTCGTCCACCAGCACATCGGCGTAGCCCGCCAAAGCGTCCGCCATCACCAGAGCTGACCGGTAGGGGAAAGCGTAGTCGCTTAGCCCCTTGAAGCTGGACACCATTTGGCGGGCCGCCGCTGCCGCGTCGTCCTTGATGTCCCGAGCCACAGCAATGCTGAAGCGGACGTCTTCGCCCGCAAGACCCAGGGCGCAGGCCAGACCTTCGCCTCGATTGTGGTTCATGAACTCCCCCGCCGAGGAGGAGCCGACCACAAGGGTGTCGGGGCAATGTTTTGCGAGCTCGTCGAGAAGCGCAGCGTGATCATAAGAGGGAGCTGCGAAGACCATAAGAGCCGCTGGGCGCTCGCCAAGAACTCGGGTAATTTCCGTCGCTAGCCGTCGCCCGGCTTCGCGCGCGTCAGCCAAGTCGGTGGACGATGCTGCCGTCTTCATAACCATGCCCCGCAATACCTGTGGCCCCAATGGCCCGTTTTACCTTGGCCGAGGGCCAAACGCTGATGGATGGAAGACGTTCCTCGACCAGTTTGGTGCGGCGCGGGTATCTCGACTAATCTCACCGGCAAGGGGACTTAGGTGAACGGCCTCTATGGGTCAAACCCCCGCTATCGGCCCGCTGTCCAACAGCGGGCCCTACCTAGATTTTTAAGCCCACGCCCTAAACCGCCCCCGGCCCCGCCCGCGTCTCCACCTCCCGGGCGCCCACCGGCGCGTGGCATTCCGAGCAGGTCATGACGGGGGCGAAGTCGCAGCCGCAGGTCTTGTGGCGGTGGAGCAGGGGGGCGCCGGCGTCGCCGGCGTAGTGGCGGTCGCCCCAGTGCACGATGGACATGACCACGGGGTAGAGATCCAGGCCCTTCTGGGTCAGGCGGTACTCGTGGCGGACGGGGCGATCCTGATAGGGGATCTTGGCCAGCACGCCCTCGTCCACCAGCAGCTTCAGCCGCGCGGTGATGATGGTGCGCGAGATGCCCAGGCGGGTCTGGAAGGCCTCGAACCGCCGCACGCCCAGGAAGGCGTCGCGCAGGATCATCAGGGTCCAGCGGTCGCCGATCACCGCCACCGAGCGGGCGATGGAGCAGGGCTGGTCGGCGAGGTCTTCCCACTTCACGGGCGGCGTCCTTTGGGTTCGCTGAGGTTATCCCATTGACTGGGTCCAGATTCAATACGATGGTTCGTCCAGAAACTGAACTTAGGTGAGGTCATGGCTTCTGAACAACAAGCGTCGCCCAAGGTCTGCCTGGTGATCGGCGCGGGCGACGGGGTCGGGGGCGCCATCGCCAAGGCCTTCGCCGCCCAGGGCCTGACCGTCTGCGTCACCCGCCGCGAGCGTAATCTCGATCAGCTGGAGGCCCTGGCCGACGACATCCGCAAGGCCGGGGGCAAGGCCCACGCCTTCGGCGTCGACGCCCGCGACGAGGCGCAGATGGTCGCCCTGTTCGACAAGGTGGAGGCCGAGGTCGGTCCGCTCGAGGTCGTGGTCTTCAACATCGGCGCGAACGTGCGGTTCACGCTCACCGAGACCACCACGCGGGTGTTCCAGAAGGTCTGGGAGATGGCCTGTTTCGCGGGCTTCCTGACCGGCCGCGAGGCGGCTCGGGTGATGATCCCGCGGGGCCGGGGCACGATCCTGTTCACTGGGGCGACCGCCTCCATGCGCGGCGGCAAGATGTATTCGGCCTTCGCTTCGGCCAAGGCGGCCCTGCGCTCCCTGGCCCAGACGGCGGCCCGGGAACTGGGGCCCGTCGGCATCCACGTCGCCCACATCGTGGTGGACGGCGCCATCGACGGGGTGTTCACCCGCACCAACAATTCGCCTGAGGCCGTCGCCGCCAAGCTGGACGGCGACGAGATCCTCAAGCCCGAAGACATCGCGGCGAACTATGTATGGCTGCACAATCAGAAACGCTCGGCCTGGACCCACGAACTGGATCTGCGCCCCTGGAAGGAGACCTGGTGATGGCCAAGACGATCGACTTCATCTTCGATTTCGGCAGCCCCAACGGCTACCTGTCCTGGAAGGTTTTGCCCGGCATCGCCGCGCGGCACGGGGCGACGATCAACCTGATCCCCTGCCTGCTGGGGGGCATCTTCAAGGCCACCGGCAACCAGTCGCCGGTCACCGCCTTTGGCGGGGTGAAGGGTAAGCTGGAATATGAGGGGCTGGAGACCAAACGCTTCGTCGCCGCCCACGGCCTGACCGCCTATCGGTCCAACCCCCACTTCCCGGTCAACACCCTGCTGATCATGCGCGGCCTGGTGGCGGCGCGCCGGGCCGGGGCGGGCGAGGCCTATCTGGCGGCCGTGGTGTCGGCCATGTGGGAGCAGGGGCTGAAGATGGACGATCCCGAGGTGGTGGCCGGTGTGCTCACCAAGGCCGGCCTCGACGCGCGCGCGATCCTGGAGGCCACCCAGGACCCGGAGGTGAAGGCCGAGCTGGTGGCCAATACCGAGGCGGCCGTCGCCCGTGGCGCCTTCGGGGTGCCGACCTTCTTCGTGGATGGCGAGATGTACTTCGGCAAGGACCGGCTGCACGCGGTGGAGGCGGAGCTTTCGCGGGCCTGAGGAGGGTTCTAGGGTCGGGGCCAGTTCGCTGGAGTCCCGCCCATGAAGATCGCCCTCACCCTCGCCGCCGTCCTGATGGCGACCACGGTCCAGGCCCAGACCGCCGGGCCTATCGATCCGGCGCGGTTGTCGGCCATCGTCAAGGTCCTGGCCTCGGATGAATTCGAGGGCCGCTCGCCGGGGTCGCCGGGGGAGCAGAAGACCGTCGACTACCTGATCGGCCAGTTCCAGGCGCTGAAGCTGGAGCCGGCCGGCGACAAGGGCGGCTGGACCCAGGAGGTCGCGCTCCAGAAGCTACAGGTGCAGCCGGGCGCCAGGCTCAGTGTCGCGGTGGCGGGCAAGACGACCGTCCTGGAGCAGTCGCGGCAGATCAATGTCACCACCCTGCGGCCGGTGGATCATGTGGCCATTGTGGGCGCGCCGATGGTCTTCGTCGGCTACGGGGTCAAGGCGCCCGAGCGCGGCTGGGACGACTTCAAGGGCTATGACCTGAAGGGCAAGGTCGCGGTCTTCCTGATCAACGACCCCGACTTCGAGGCCCAGCCCGGCGAGGCCGTGGCCGGCAAGTTCGGCGGCCAGGCGGCGGCCTATTACGCGCGCTGGACCTACAAGTACGAGGAGGCGGTGCGCCAGGGCGCCGTGGCCGCTCTGATCGTCCACGAGACGCCGGGCGCAGGCTACGGCTGGTCGACGGTGGCGGCCTCCAACGGCGAGAGCTTCGACATCGTCCGGCCAGATCTGGCCAAGGACAAGCTGCTGCTGCAGGGCTGGATAACGCGTGAGACCGCCGTCGATCTCTTCCAGCGGGCGGGGCTGGATTTCGAGGCCCTGAAGACCTCGGCGCGGTCGGCGGCCTTCAAGCCGGTGGCCCTGACCGGCGCCACCTTCTCCGCCGACTATGGCGTGGCCCACAGCCAGGTCACCAGCCGAAACGTGATCGCCAAGCTGACCGGCGCCAGCAAGCCGCTTGAGAGCGTGATGTTCTCGGCCCACTGGGACGCCTTTGGCCTGGGGGCGCCGGTGAACGGCGACAAGGTGCGCCACGGGGCGGCCGACGACGCCATTGGGGTGGCCGGCGTTCTGGAGATCGCGCGCGCCTTCGCCGCCGGTCCGCGCCCGGCCCGCACCACCCTGTTCGCGGCCTGGACCGCCGAGGAGCGCGGCCTGCTGGGGTCGGAATATTACGGGGTCAACCCGCTGACGCCGCTCGACCAGATGGCGGCCAACTTCACCCTGGACGTGCTGCAGACCGCGGGGCCGGCCAGGGACGTGGTCCTGGTGGGCTACGGGCAGAGCCAGCTCGACGACCGGCTGATCGCGGCGGCCAGGGCGCAGGATCGGACCGTGACGCCGGACGCCAAGCCCGAACGGGGCCTGTTCTTCCGGGCCGACCATTTCAGCCTGGCCAAGCAGGGGGTGCCGGTGATGCTGATGATGGGCCTGGGCGGCGGGGCCGACCTGATCTCGGGCGGGCGCGCGGCCGGCGACAAGTGGGTCAGCGACTATACCGCGAACTGCTATCACCAGCCCTGCGACGCCTGGAGTCCCGACTGGGACCTGCGCGGCGCGGCCCAGGACGTCGAGCTGTTCTACGTCATGGGCAAGGCCATCGCGTCGGACCCGAAGGACTGGCCCGACTGGAAGGACGGTTCGGAGTTCAAGGCGATCCGCGAGCGGTCGGCGGCGGCGCGGCGGTAGCCGGATCGGGTTCGCGACTGTGGATTGGACGACGACCTAGGTCCGCTTTGTGGGCAGCCGCCGACGGCCGCTCCCGACCCACTGCGGACGTTGGTAGGGTCTGCTTTGCGACTGCGGTTTGAAGCTGTAGCTTCCTAAAATGACCGCAGGTTGGCGCCTCATTCCACTGCTAGGACTAACAGCGTTGGTTTCGTGCTCAGAGCGGGGCGACAGCGATCCCAAGCATGACACCCAAGGACCCGTCGCAGCGATAAGGCTGACTGAAAATGACTGGTCAGCAATTCCGAGCGGCGAAGACCTGAGTGAATGCGCACCGACGAGCACCGACGTTCAGCTAGGGACAGCAACCTTACGCTGTCGCATTGGAGACCGCGGGCAGCTTGAGGAGTGTTCGGCTAACTCCACCGACGATCCGCGTCTAGAAGAGTGGGCGCTCTGCGCGGCCCCCAAGTTTCGCGCGGCTGGCCACCGAGGTGAGCTGGTTGAAGTACCCCTACAGTGGACCCACCCGCTTTAGCAGGGTGCAGAAGGCCGCTTTCCACCCCGAGCAGCCCTTGCCAGGGTCCGCTTGGGGGGATGACCGCACCAACGTCCGGTTACGAGCCGGTTGCCAGCGGCGAAATTCGACCCGTTGCAGACGTTCACTCCGTCTCCGGAACCGGTCCAACATACGTAAGCCGACCGAGGCGGGGCAGCCACGCCATCTGTCGTGCGAGGTTGCTCAGTTCCTTCGGGGAGTTGATTGCGCAGTAGCGTGTGAGGAGAATGTCGATCTGGCCACCATCTCTAACTCGGCCTTTCGGACATCTCCGCTGAAGGATCGTGAAGGACCGGATAGGGCCTTGGTCGCGCTGGCTGGCCAGTAGCAAGTAGTCACTCCCTGGTCTCGCGCCGGATTGCAGCGCCCACAGCCGCACCGGACCGCCGAGTCCCACCGCGTCGCCGAGGTCCACGAGCGATGCGTATCTGAACCCGGAGTGGCTTACGCCCTCGGGATGATAGGTTCGAACCTCGGTCAGGTAGCAGTGCGACGCGCCGTAGTTGCCAAGCCTGATCCATTCCTCCGCGCCGCGTTCTTCGCGCTGCTCCCGCCATTGCCCGAGCGCTATCTTGTGCGTGCAGCCGAATTCATTCGTCGTCGCAAAGGGACGGGGCCAGAGGTCACGATAGTCCGTCCATAACGGAAGATCTGAGTGGATGAGGTCGTCGGAGGGCTCAGACGCCCTGCACCCGGACGCTGCGAGAGCGGCAAGAATGATCAGATAAGCTAGCTTCACCTTGAGATGATGCGCTAGGTCGAAACGTCGGTCAAAGTGATCGCTCCCCCTCTCCGCGTGAGAGGCAGCGTTGCCTCAAAGTCTTGTGTCGGCTCTCCACCGATTGCTGAAGCTCGGCGCGTCGGCTTTCAAGCGACTGTCGGCGCCATACCGCCGACGGCCACCCCGGCGACGCCTGGACTCCTGACGTGGACCCCACGGGGCACGGCGATCCGGCCGCGTCTGCACGCAAGTCGGCAACCCGCTTGCCCGGCGCAGCTTTCCAAAGCTTAATCCGCCCTGTCGTTGCGTGAAATCAACGACGGGGCCACATAGGCCGTTAGTCAGGGCCTGATCCTGACGCCTGCTCTTAGGGAGCCACATACCTTGTCCACGCTTCGCAATCGCCTCGCGCGCGCCGCCCTGCTGGTGCTCGCGCCTGTCCTGATCGCCGGCTGCGGGATCAACAACATCCCCACCAAGGAAGAGCGCGCCAAGGCCCAGTGGGCCGAGGTGCAGAACCAGTATCAGCGCCGCGCCGACCTGATTCCCAATCTCGTGGAAACCGTGAAGGGCTACGCCGCCCAGGAGAAGAGCGTGCTGGTGGCCGTCACCGAGGCGCGCGCCTCGGCGACCCAGGTCAAGGTGGACGCCTCGACCCTGACCAACCCGGCCCAGTTCCAGCAGTATGCCGCCGCCCAGGACAAGCTGTCGGGCGTGCTCGGCCGGCTGATGATGATCCAGGAGAACTACCCGGACCTGAAGTCCAACCAGAACTTCCTGGCCCTGCAGAGCCAACTTGAGGGGACGGAGAACCGGATCACCGTGGCGCGCCGCGACTACAACGAAGCGGTTCGCGACTACAATCTGGAGTTCCGCAAGTTCCCCAACAGCTTCTGGGCGTCGACCGTCCATAGCGGCTCCAAGCCGATGGTGATGTTCCAGGCCAATGCCGCGGCGCAGGCCGCGCCCAGCGTCAGCTTCTCGCCGACCGCGGCGCCGGCGGTCTCCACCCTCCCGGCCGCACCGGCCCAATGACCCAGCGCAAGGGACTGCGGGGCCTGCTGGCCCTCGCGGTCCTCGGCCTCGTCGTGAGCGCGGGGGCGGCCTTGGCCGCGCCGAAGTTCCCCCCGCTCACCGGGCGGGTGGTGGACAACGCCGGGCTGCTGTCGCCGCAGGCCGAGCAGAAGCTCACCGCCGAACTCGCCGATCTGGAGACCAAGACCGGCCGGCAGATGGTGGTGGCGACCCTGCCCGACCTCGGCGGCTACGAGATCGAAGACTACGGCTATCAACTCGGCCGCGCCTGGGGCATCGGCGACAAGACCCGCAATGACGGGGTCCTGCTGCTGGTGGCGCCCAACGCCAAGAAGGTGCGTATCGAGGTCGGGTACGGCCTCGAGGGGGTCCTGACCGACGCGCTCTCCAGCGTGATCATCCAGACCAAGATCCTGCCCGCCTTCCGGTCGGGCAAGATGGAGGACGGGGTCATGTCCGGCGCCGAGGCGGTGATCGGCCAACTCTCCCTGCCAGACGACCAGGCCAAGGCGCTCGCCGCGGCGACGCCGCAGCCCGAGCCCGAGTCGGAGAACAGCCTTCCGGGGGTGATCATCTTCATCGTGGTGATCATCTTCTGGGTGCTCAGCGGCATCCTGCGCGGCGGCCGGCGCGGCCGTGGGCGTCGCGGCGGCGGCGGGCTGTGGTGGCTGCTGCCCCTGCTGCTCTCCAGCAG
>NZ_JBBKVV010000188.1:0-13203 GCF_037968635.1 Phenylobacterium sp. | reverse complement strand
GAGGGCGGGCGCCGCTTCAAGCTTGTCAGCGATTACGAGCCCGCCGGCGACCAGCCCACCGCCATCGCCGACCTCGTCGCCGGCCTGGAGGGCAAGGAGCGCGACCAGGTGCTGCTGGGCGTCACCGGCTCGGGCAAGACCTTCACCATGGCCAAGGTCATCGAACAGACCCAGCGCCCGGCCCTGATCCTGGCGCCCAACAAGACTCTGGCCGCCCAGCTCTATTCCGAGATGAAGAGCTTCTTCCCCGACAACGCGGTGGAGTTCTTCGTCTCCTATTACGACTACTACCAGCCCGAGGCCTACGTGCCGCGGACCGACACCTATATCGAGAAGGACAGCTCGATTAACGAGCAAATCGACCGGATGCGCCACTCGGCCACCCGGGCGATCCTGGAGCGCGACGACGTCATCGTGGTGGCCTCGGTCTCCTGCATCTACGGCATCGGCTCGGTGGAGACCTATTCCACCATGACCATCCAGCTCGAGGTCGGGCAGCGGGTGGACGAGAAGAAGCTGATCGCCGACCTGGTGGCCCTGCAGTTCAAGCGCAATGACGCGTCATTCGAGCGCGGCGCCTTCCGCCGGCGGGGCGACACCCTGGAGATCTTCCCGGCCCACTACGAGGACCGCGCCTGGCGCGTCAGCCTGTTCGGCGACGAGATCGAGGCCATTGTCGAGTTCGACCCCCTCACCGGCCGCAAGACCGCCGACCTGCCCAGCATCAAGCTCTACGCCAACAGCCACCACGTCACCCCGCGCCCGACGCTTCACCAGGCGATGATCTCCATCAAGGCCGAGCTGAAGGAGCGCCTCGACTGGATGGTGGCCAACGGCAAGCTGCTGGAGGCCCAGCGGCTGGAGCAGCGCACCACCTTCGACCTGGAGATGATCGGCGCCACCGGCTCCTGCGCCGGCATCGAGAACTACAGCCGCTATCTCTCCGGCCGCCGCCCGGGCGAGCCGCCGCCCACCTTCTTCGAATACATCCCCGACAACGCCCTGCTGTTCGTCGACGAGAGCCACCAGAGCGTGCCGCAGATCGGCGGCATGTACCGGGGCGACTACCGCCGCAAGTTCACCCTGGCCGAATACGGCTTCCGCCTGCCCTCCTGCCTGGACAACCGCCCCCTCAAGTTCGAGGAGTGGAACGCCATGCGGCCCGACACCATCAATGTGTCGGCCACCCCGGCGGCCTGGGAGCTGGAGCAGTCGGGCGGGGTCTTCGCCGAGCAGGTGATCCGCCCCACCGGCCTGATCGACCCGCCGGTGGAGATCCGTCCGGTCAATACCGAGAACCACAGCCAGGTGGACGACGTCATCGCCGAGGTCCGAGAGACCACCGCCCGCGGCTACCGCTCCCTGATCACCGTGCTCACCAAGAAGATGGCCGAGGACCTGGCCGAGTACATGCACGAGCAGGGCCTGCGGGTCCGCTACATGCACTCCGACATCGACACCATGGAGCGGATCGAGATCATCCGCGACCTGCGCCTGGGCGCCTTCGACGCCCTGATCGGCATCAATCTGCTGCGCGAGGGCCTGGACATCCCCGAGTGCGGCCTGGTGGCCATCCTCGACGCCGACAAGGAGGGCTTCCTGCGCTCCGAGACCAGCCTGATCCAGACCATCGGCCGGGCCGCGCGGAACGTGGACGGCAAGTGCATCCTCTATGCCGACCGGGTCACCGGCTCCATGGAACGCGCCATGGCCGAGACCTCACGCCGCCGGGAGAAGCAGGCCGCCTACAACCTCGAGCACGGCATCACGCCGGAGAGCATCAAGTCCTCCATCAAGGACATCCTGGCCTCCCCCTACGAGAAGGACCGCGTCACCATCCCGGTCGGCGTGGCCGAGGACTCCAAGCCCTTCATGGGCGACAACTTCAAGACCACCCTGCGCGACCTCGAAAGCCGCATGCGCCAGGCCGCCGCCGACCTCGAATTCGAGACCGCCGCCCGCCTGCGCGACGAGATCAAGCGCCTGAAACTGATGGACCTCGAATTCGCCAACGACGTGCTCACCGCGCCGGGCGAAGAGGTGGACCGAACGGCGGTGAAGAAGGTGCGGGCGGAGGCGCGGGCGGAAGCGCAGGAGCGGTTCCGGAAGGGGAAGCGGTAGGTTCTCACCTCCGCCACTCCACACCCCGTCATCCTAGGCCTTGTGCCTAGGACCCCTTTCTCGGTGTTGCTGAGCTGCAGGATGGCACGTAAAGTTCCCGTTACGTTCTTCGTCGCCGAGGCGCCGACAGAGGGGTCCTAGGCACAATGCCTAGGATGACGGAGTGGGGGTGAGATGCGGCGCGATGCCTATATCGCCGTCTACATCATGACCGACGGCATGCGCGGGACGCTCTATACCGGCGTCACCAACAAGCTCACGCGCCGCATCTACGAGCACCGGGAGGGCATCTATCCCGGCTTCACAAAGACCTATGGCCTCAAGCGGCTCGTTTGGTACGAGCCCTTCGAACTCATGACCAACGCCATCCAGCGGGAGAAATCGCTGAAGCGCTGGCCGCGGGACTGGAAGATCAACCTGATCGAGCGGGAGAACCCGCACTGGGACGATCTCCATGCGGGGCTGGCGTAGTGGAGCGGCGCAGCACGCGCCTCCCGCCATCCCCCACCTCCGTCATCCTAGGCCCTGTGCCTAGGACCCCTTTATCCGCGCCTCTGCGATCCAGCACGTGGCGGAGCGTTCCAGGCCTATTCGGCGACACCGAGAGAGGGGTCCTAGGCACAAGGCCTAGGATGACGGGGTGGGGGATGACGGTCGTTAGGCGGGGATCACCCCTTCGCCATGTTGATCACGTGCATCTGGGTGAACTCCGAGAGCCCCTCCTCCCCCAGTTCGGTGCCCATGCCCGAGAGCTTGGCCCCGCCGAAGGGGATGTTGGGGGCCAGTTCGGCGTGCTTGTTGATCCAGACGGTGCCGGTGTCCATACGGCCGGCCAGGTCCATGGCGCGGTCCAGGTCCTTGCTCCAGATCGAACCTCCCAGGCCGTAGTCGCTGGCGTTGGCGCGGGCCAGGGCGTCCTCGCCGTCGCGGATCTTGATCACCGGCAGGACCGGGCCGAACTGTTCCTCGTCCACCAGCCGCGTGCCATCGCTGATGTCGCGCACGATGGTGGGGCGGATGAAGTAGCCCTTGCCGTCGGCGCGGCCGCCCCCGGCGATGACCTTCCCCTGGGTCTTGGCCTCCTCGATGATGCCCAGCACCTTCTCGAACTGCGTCTTGTTCTGCAGCGGGCCCATGGTGGTGCCCTGCTGCAGGCCGTCGCCCACCACGGCGGCGTCGGCCAGGATGGCCAGCTCGTCGCACAGGGCGTCGTAGATGCTCTCGTGGACATAGGCCCGCTTGATGGCGATGCAGACCTGTCCGGAGTTCTGGAAGGCGCCGGCGAAGATCTTGCCCGCCGTCTCCTTGGGGTCGTTGCCCTCCAGCACGATGGCCGCGTCATTGCCTCCCAGTTCCAGGGTGACGCGCTTCAGCGCCTCCGCCGCGCCGGCCATCACCTTCTTGCCGGTCTCGGTGGAGCCGGTGAAGGAGACCTTGCGGATGTCGGGGTGGCCGGTGATGGCGGCGCCCAGGTCGTTGGCGTCGGCGATGACGTTGAGCACGCCGGGCGGCAGGAGGTCCTTCACCAGTTCGGCGATGCGCAGGGTCGAGAGCGGCGTGGTGGCCGCGGGCTTCAGCACCACGGTGTTGCCCGACAGCAGGGCGGCGGGCACCTTGAAGGCCATCAGGATCAGCGGGAAGTTCCACGGCACGATGGCGGCCACCACGCCCAGCGGGCGGCGGCGGCTGACCACGCGGCGGGCGTCACTGTCCTCGATCACCTTCTCGGGCAAATCGAGGCTGGCGAAATAGCGGAAGAAGGCCGCCGCCCCGAACACCTCGCCCATGGCGTCGGCCAGCGGCTTGCCCTGTTCCTGGGTCAGCAGGCGGGCGAGGTTCTGCAAATCCCCCTGGATGGCGTCGGCCATGGCGTTCAGCGCCTTGCGCCGCTCGTCCATCGGGGTGTCGCGCCAGGCCGGGAAGGCGCGCTTGGCGGCGGCGACCGCCTGGTCCAATTGGCCCTTCGACGCCCGCGCGCAGACCGCCAGCTCCTGCTCGGTGGCCGGATTGATGACCGACATGGTGGTCTCGCCGTCCACCAGCTGGCCGTCGATGAGAAGCTTGAACGGGCCCATGGGGTCCTCCCGATATCTTTATGGTTGGCGCGAGAATGGGCCGGTGACGTAGGGCCATGCAAGGCGTCGACGCCTGTCACCCAAATGCCGCAGATCCCCAGGCTGGGCGCACGCCCTCGGAACCACGGCGCCGGTTGGGCGTACATTCCGCCATGGGGGAGCGCCGAACCGGCGGTCCAGACGCGGACTTCGGACGGGGCTTCCATCGCCTTTTGCTGGGGATAGCAAACATGTCGCCGTCGCTCTCCGTGGTTTCCGACAACAAGGTCGGCGCCCTTCCGCGTTCCGAAGCCCTGTCCACCCGCGTGCGCCGCCTGCAGGCCGAGGCCAAGGGCCTGGCCCGTGAGCACGTCGCCGCCCTTATCGCCGCTCTGCACGAGACCGAGGCCCTCTGCGCCGAGATCGCCGAGGGCGGCGAGGCCTACCCCCCCGGCATCCGCGACATCGCCCGGCGCCTGGCCGAGGAGGTGGAGGCCAAGGTGGCCACCATCGAGGCGATCAACTCGCGGAACTAGCTCTGGCCCGCCATCTGCAGCGTCGCGCTTCAACCGTCCCGGTTTGGAGCGTGAGCTATGGTTAGTCGTGTTGCGCGTACCCGTCCCCGCCTTGTCGCCGAGGCGCCCAACGTCGTGCCCCTGCAGGCCCTCGCGCCCACGCCTGAGCCCGCGCCGGAAAAGGTTGAGAAGCCGGCCCCGGCCAGCGAGACCCTGGCTGAACAGATCCGCCGGCTGCAGGGCGAGGCCAAGAGCCTGGCCAAGTCCCATGTCGACGCCCTGCGCCTGGCCCTCATCGAGGTCGAGCGTCTGTCGGAAGAGATCGGCGAAGGCGGCGACGTCTATCCCACCGGCATCCGCGAACTGGCCCGCCGCTTCGCCGGCGAAACCGACGCCAAGGTCCAGGCCCTGATGGCCATCGTGGCGCGCACTTAAGGTTCGATTTTCAAGAACTTAGGCCGCCCACGCATCCATTTTCGTGACGCTGCGTTAGCTTCCCGGTTGTTCAATATGGCCGCCCTCCCCGGCGGTCAGGCTGGGGATAAAACTCGATGTCCGACACCTTCACGCGCGTCCTGCTGGGCGCTCTCGCCGCCGCCGTCATGACCACGGTCGCCATGGCCGGGACCATGGTCGCCGCCTCCCAACCCGTGGCCTTCGGCCAGGGCCTGAGCCAGAACAGCGAGGGCTAAATAATAGCCCGCTCATCCCGGTCTTCGCCGGGAGGAGCGGTATCGCTACCCCACCAAATCCCCGAACTCCTTGCTGCGCCGCAGCCAGGCCGCCGCGTAACCGCAGATCGGCGTGATCTTCAGGCCCTTGGCCCGCACATCGGCGCTGAGCGCGGCCATCAGCCGGCCGGCTGCGCCCGTGCCGCGCAGGACGGGCGGGCTTTCCACGTGGTCGAGATAGAGGCGCTCCCCGCTCAGACGATAGTCGGCCCAGGAGGTCTGGCCCTGTTCGTCCATCTCGTAGCGGTCGCCGGTGTCGCGCAGATCGGTCATGGTCAGATCATAACCCCCTCGCCCACGAGATCGATCCCGATTAGCGTTCGTTCGTGCGAAAGCGGGAGAGAGCGATGCGTTGGACTGTTGGGTTGGCCGCTGTGGCGGTGCTGGGCGTGAGCGCCTGCAACAAGCCGGCCGAGAAGACCGACGGCGAGACCGCCGCGCCCGCCTTCACACCCTCCCAGACCCCACCGAAACGCAAGCCCGGCCTCTGGGAACAGCGGGTCTCCACCGGCGACTTCGTGCAGGTCAGCCGCATCTGCCTGGATGAGGCGACGGACGCCAAGATCAGCTTCTGGGGCTCCCAGACGACCCGGGACATGTGCGAGAAAAACGTCTTCTCCGCCCGCGTGGCCGGGGGCTATCAGTTCAGCTCGGTCTGCGACATGGGCTCCGGCGGCAAGACCACCACCAGCGGCACAGCCACCGGCGACTTCAACTCCAAATACCTGATCCAGGCCGAGAGCTCGACGGAGGGCGCCGCCGCCCCGCAGATGAACGGCCTGCACAAGGTCACCATCGAGGCCGCGTGGCAGGGCGCCTGCCCCGAGGGCTACAAGCCGGGCGACATGTCCCTGCCCGGCGGTATGAAGATCAACATCCTCGACCTTCCGGCGCCGCCCAAGACCTAGACCAGCTCCACCGCCATGGCCGTGGCCTCACCGCCACCGATGCACAGGCTGGCGACGCCGCGCTTGCCGCCGCGGGCCTCCAGGGCCGAGAGCAGGGTCGCCAGGATGCGCGCGCCGCTGGCCCCGATGGGGTGACCCAGGGCACAGGCGCCGCCGTTGACGTTCATCTTGGCGCGATCGAGGCCCAGTTCCTGCTCGGCGATCATGGCCACCACCGCGAAGGCCTCGTTGACCTCCCAGAGATCGACATCGGCCACCGACCAGCCGGCCTTGTTCAGAACCTTCTGCATGGCGGGAACCGGCGCGGTGGTGAACAGGCCCGGCTCATGGGCGTGGGCGGCGTGGCCGGCCACCCTGGCGACAATCTTCAGGCCCAGGCGCCGCGCCACCGACTCCCGGGTCATCACCAGGGCCGCGGCGCCGTCGCTGATGGAGCTGGCGTTGGCCGCCGTGATCGCGCCGTCCTTGGCGAAGGCGGGCCTCAGCGTCGGGATCTTGCCCGGGTCGGCCTTCATCGGCTGCTCGTCAGCCTCGATCAGCACCGCGCCCTTGCGGCTGACCACCTCCACCGGGACGATCTCGCGGGCGAAGGCGCCGGTCTCGGTGGCGCGCCTGGCCCGCGCCAGGCTCTCGATGGCGTAGTCGTCCATGGCCTGGCGCGTGAACTGGTAGGTCTTGGCGCTCTCTTCGGCGAAGGACCCCATCAGCCGGCCAGGCTCATAGGCGTCCTCCAGCCCGTCCAGGTACATGCTGTCGGAGATCACATCGTGGCCGATGCGGGCGCCGCCCCGGTGCTTGGCCATCAGGTAGGGGGCGTTGGACATGCTCTCCATGCCGCCGGCGATCACGATCTCCGCCGACCCGGCGGCCAGCGCATCGTGCGCCAGGATCGCGGCCTGCATCCCGGAGCCGCACATCTTGTTGACCGTCGTGGCCTCCACCGAGAGCGGCAGGCCAGCGCCAAGGGCCGCCTGTCGCGCCGGCGCCTGACCCAGACCGGCTGGGAGGACGCAGCCCATAATGATCTGCTCGACCGCGGCGGGATCGAGCCCGGCCCGCTCCACCGCCGCGCGCACGGCGGCCGAGCCCAGGGCCGTGGCCTTCACGGGCGACAGATCACCCTGGAAACCGCCCATGGGCGTGCGAGCGTAGGAAGCGATGACGACGGGATCGGAGACTTGGGTCATGGAAGGCATATAGACCTCCCGCCCCCGCATGGGGAGGGTCAGCCCCCGAAGGTCTTTTCTATGAATCCGCCACCCAGCACTCGCTCCGGCAGGGCCGGATCGTAGAGCACGCAGGCCTGGCCCGGTGAAACGCCATGCTCGGGCGCGTCAAACACCACGGCCGGCGCGCCGTCGCGCAGCGCCAGCTTGGCGGGCAAGGGCTCGGCGGTGGAGCGTACGCGGGCCAGGACCGCGATCCCCGCCTCACAGGCCGCTTCGATCGTGGCCTGATCACCCAGCCAGTTGGTTTCCTTCAGGACGCAGCCGACCGTCAGCAAGGCCTCGCGCGGGCCGACGATCACCCGGCGGCTGTCGGCGTCGATCTTCACCACGAACAGCGGATCGCCCACCGCCACGTTCAGCCCCCGGCGCTGGCCGACGGTGTAGCGGGTGACGCCCTCGTGCCGGCCCAGCACCCGGCCGTCCAGGTGGACGATGTCCCCCGGTTCGGCCCCATGCGGGCGCAGGCGGTCGATCACCGTGGTGTAGCGCCCCTCGGGCACGAAGCAGATGTCCTGGCTGTCAGGCTTCTCGGCGATGGCCAGGCCAAGCTCGGCCGCCGCCCGGCGCACCTCGCTCTTGGGCAGATCGCCCAGCGGGAAACGCAGGTAGTCCAGTTGCTCGGCCGTGGTGGCGAACAGGAAGTAGCTCTGGTCTCGCGCCGGGTCGGCGGCGCGGCGCAGTTGCGCGCCCGAGGGGCCCATCTCGCGGCGGACATAGTGACCGGTCGCCATGGCCTCGGCGCCCAGGTCGCGGGCCACATCCAGCAGGTCGCGGAACTTCACGGTCTGATTGCAGCGGATGCAGGGAACCGGCGTCTCGCCCCGCAGATAGGCGTCGGCGAACTCCTCGATCACCTGTTCCTTGAAGCGGCTCTCATAGTCGAGGACGTAGTGAGGGATGCCGATGGCGTCGGCGGCCGAACGGGCGTCGTGGATGTCCTGGCCGGCGCAGCAGGCGCCCTTCTTCTGGATCGCCGCGCCATGATCGTAGAGCTGCAGGGTCACGCCGATCACGTCATAGCCGGCGCGGGCCAGCAAGGCGGCGGTCACCGTGGAGTCCACGCCGCCCGACATGGCCGCCACCACGCGCGCGCCCACCGGCAGGCCCACAGCGACACGGGCGGCTTCGACAGCTTGGTCAGCAAAGAGAACGGACGCGCTCATGGGCGGTATGTAGCGGGTCGCGAGGGGTTTTGCGAGATCACGGTCCGATTCCAGGTCGAGGGATGTCGTCGCAAATAGTCGCGAAACAGTGATCTCGCCTGACAGGCGAGTGGTGTAAGCTTGGCCAGTCGCTGCGAAGTAACCCAAGGGTCGCGGAGACCAGGAGACACTGAGCGCAATGCTCGTGTCTCGCCTCACCGATTGGAGAGGACCTGATGAACCAGTATCGACTTTATGTGCTGAACCCCGAAGAACACGTCGCGGCCACCCGCGAGGCGCAGTTTCCCGACGACATCTCCGCCATGAGAGAGGCCACTGAAATCCGCGCTGACCAGTTCGCCGTCGAGGTCTGGACGGGGGAGCGGCTGGTGGGCCGGATCGGCGCCGAGTTTTCGCTCTAAACTCCGACCTACCTCAACACGTTCAGCAGCGACGAATTCTGCAGCGAGAGGAAGACCTGAGCTGCGGCCTGCACCGCCACCCCGGCCTGCTGCAACGCCGTGGCCGCTTCCGCCGGGTCGGCGTCGGTGATGTCGCCCATCATCCCGGCTAGGCTGTTCTGACGACCGATCAGGTCGACCTTCACCGAGTCCACCCGGGTCTGCACCATGCCATTGCGAGCGGTGTTGTTGACCAGTTCCTTCCGCACGCTGTCCCAGTTGGCCAGAACGCCCTCAAGAAAGATGCGCTGGTTGTCGGTCAGGTTGCCCTGGAACGGACCGTCGACGCCCTCCTGGAAGGCCTGCAGATCCTTGAAGGCGCTCATCAGATCCGTGCCCAGGTTGTTGGCCAGCAACCCCGTGGTGACCGTCGTGGAGTCGTCCACCTTCGCCTGGGTGACGAAGTCATCATTGTGGAAGAAATCGGCGATCGCCTTGAGCGGGTTGGTGAGGTCGGAGAGCGCCGTCGCCGAGACCGGCAGGGTGTCGATCTGCCCTCCGGCGAAGACATACTTCCCGCCGTAACGGGCGTTCAATCCGTCCACCGAGTTGCGGAAGAAGCCTTGAAGGTCCTGCATGAGGGTGTCGGCCCGACCGCTGGCGAGGGCCTGGGCGATGGTTTCCCGCGTCCCTTCGGCCGAAGAGGTGAGCTGGTTGAGAGCAAAGTCCTGTGTGGTCAGCTTGTCGGTGATCAGCTTGTTCTGTTCCCGATAGCCGCCGAGCCTGGCGTCGATGGACTTCATCGCGGTCAACATCTCGGCGTTGCGCGCATAGCCCTTTAGGTCGGTGCCCTGTTTCTGGGTCGCCACGCGGGCGCCGGCCTCCATCTGCCGCTGCTGGGCGGCTTGGATGTTGGCGAGGACGGCGCTGTAGTTGCCGTTGGAGGAAACGCGGTTCATCGCGGTTGGCCTTCCATCAGATCATCTGGGTAAGGACGTCGAACAGCTCCTTAGCGGCCTGCACCATGCGGGCCGAAGCGTTAAACGCCTGTTGGTAGGTGGTGAGGCGCACCAGTTCTTCGTCGAGGTTGACGCCCTCCACCGACTGCCGCCGGGCCGTGGCCTCGGTGGCCACGGAATCAGCGGACTGCTTGCGCGTGTCAGCGGCCTGGGCGCGACGGCCGATGGAGCCGCCGAATTCCGCAGCATAGCGCGAGACGGTCATGTTCACCGCCCCCAGCTCGCCGGCCGCGCTGAAGGCGGTGCTGACGTCGCCCGATCCGGCCAGGGTCAGAGCCCCGCGCCCGTCGCCTGGCCGCAGGGATGCCGCGGGCGGCGTCGCGGTGAGGTCCAGCTTGCCCAGGGCCAGCTTCATCGGGTTGGATATCAGGGCCTGATCCACCCTGAACCGGCCGGCGCGGCTCGAGCGTTCATTGACCCCCAGGCCGAAGAGCTGGCTCAACGAGGCGCCGTCGGTCCCGCGCTTGGTGTCATCCTTGGCCACGGAGAGATGGACGTCCCCACCGCCGTTGCCCGCGAACGCCATCTTGCCGTTGGCGTCGAGGGAGAAGGTTCCATAGAGGCCGACACCGGTCGAACTGGCGTTCAGGGTGTCCAGCAGATCCTGCATGCTGCCGGCTGGCGGCATGGTGATGGAGATGTCGCGCAACGGGCGGCCGTCAGCCTGGGCGAGGCTGAACTTGATCACATCGCCGGGGGTGAAGCCGTGGTCGTCGGCAGGCTTCAAGCCGGTCTCGTAGTTGGTGACCCCATTGGAGCGCACGATGTCGTTGAGACCGAAGAAGTGGGAGAAGGCCCGGCCGGCCTTCATCGACGTTCCCTCCTCAATGGCGACGCCGAATCCGGACCCCGCGGCCAGGCTGAGTTGGCCGTTGGCGAAGGTGGCCGTGGCCGCGCCGCCCAGCGCATTGTTCAGGTCTGCGAGGAAGTCGCCGCTGAAGGCGCCGCCGGGGGTCAGGGTCTGGGCGTCGAAGTCAATGACAACCGAGCTCTGCACGACGCCCGTCGCCTGATCGACGACGGCGATGGTGGAGGTTCCGGTGAAGCCCGAGGCGGCGGAGTCCAAATCCATGCCGACGTCTCGGCCGATCATGGTGTTGGGGGGCGGCATGGCGGCGTTGCCGTTGTGCGCGGCGTTCAGCTTCTCGGTCACCCGGCTGACGAACTCGCCCAGCTGGTCCGACAGCCCCGGTAGGGTTTCGTCGCGCAGGTCCATCAGGCCGCGCAGGTCGCCGCCGGTGATGGTGATGGGTTGGGCCTGACCGATGCCGCCAACGGGTTCGATGGCGACGTAGGACATCGTGGTGTCGGTGCGGTTGTAGCTGAGCCTGGCGGCGTTATCCCCGGCCAGCAGATAACCCTCTGCAGACCGGATGGTGACGCCGCCCTGGGTCCGCTGCTGGACCTGCACGTTCATGATGGTCGACAGCTCGTCGATCAGCTGGCTCTGGATGTTCTCCGAGCCCGAGGCGTCAGCGTTGGCCAGGTTCGCCCGGCTGACGTCGGAGTTCAGCCGGTTGATCTGAGCCAGCAGGTCGTTTGCCCGGTCGATGTCGGCCTTGGCCTGGGCGTCGACCGTGTTCCCGAGGTCATTGATGTGGTTGTTGATGCGGGCGGCTTCGCTCAGGAAATCGCTGACATTTGAAATCGCCTGACTGCGGAGCAGGCTGGACGACGGGTCGTCCGAAGACGCCGAGAAGGCCGCATAGATGTTGTCCATGCGCGAGAAGAAGAAGTTGTTGCTGGACGGGTCGCCGAACAGGCTTTGGGCGTTGTCGAGATACTCCGACACCGTGCCCCAGCGCTTAGAGTCCGACGTGGCCGACAGGGTCGCCATCTGCAGATACTGATCGGTGATCCGCTTGACGCCGGAAACCTCGACCCCCATCCCCATGCCGCCGACGACGAGCGGCTTCTGGTCGATGGTCTTGCGGACGTAGCCGGGGGTGTTGACGTTGGCGATGTTGTCGGAGGTGGTCCGCAGGCCGGCCTGCGCCGCCTGCAGGCCCGAGGCTGCGGTCCGGAGGGAAACCGTCAGGGACATCTCTTAGCCCTCCGCCCGGCAAAGCCTGACGCCCGACCCGGCCAAATCTGCCGGTAGTCTGGGGAACGCCCGCGCGTAGCTCTGCAATTTGTTCAACATTTTCAATGTGGTCCCTTTGGGGTCCCGATCAGCTTGAAATCAGGGGCGCAAGACGGGCGCCAGTTTCGAGACGGCTCTCGACCAGGCCGGCGCCGGGGGGCGGCAGGGACGACCTATCAACCCGGCGAGGCTCGGCAAAAAGCGCCACCACCGCCTGGCTTCAGGCGCCGACGACTTCCGACAAGTTCGTTTTAAATCAGTAATTTAATGGGCCTTACCCAAATTGGCGCGGAGGTTGCTGAGCAGGGTCGGAATGAACGCGGCGCAGCAGGCGCTTCCTCACAAGTCGTCCCCCGGACACCCCGACCCCATGACCGCGCCTCTACTCAACGCCTCGACCATCCAGCCCACCGCCGCCACGGGCGCGGCGGCCGGACTGTTCGGTGGCGGCGTCGCGACCCCGGGTCCGATGGCCGGCTTCGAAGCCCTGCTGACCGCCTTCTTCGGCGGCCCAGGCGCGGCCGAACCGGTGCTGGGCGCGGACGGGAAACCCGTTCTCAAGACCGGCGACGCAGCCAAGGGCGCCAAGGTGGCGACCGGCGGCGACGAAGAGGCCGACACCGCCGATACCGCTACGCCGTCCACGGACGCCCAGATTCTGGCCGCTCTGCTGGCTCAGCCCATCACCGCTCCGACCGCCGTTGTCCCGACCACCGCTGGCGGCCCCGGCGCGGATGAGACGACCGCGGGCGGGCCCGCGACACCGGCCTTCGGACCTCTGGCTCCCGACACCGGCCTGGCCCTGGCCTCGAAGGCCACAGGGGGCGCTGACGCCAAGGCCGCGAACGGCGCCGTCGCCCAGGCGGTCGCGGACGCCGCGACTGAAGCGATGGACGCGGAAGCCATGCCCACCAACATGGCCGCCGCCGACCCGTCCTCCGCGCTGGGCAAGGCCAAGCCCGCCGTCGCCGATCAGCCCGCCGCGGCGGCCACGCCGCGC
>NZ_JBBKVV010000187.1:0-20253 GCF_037968635.1 Phenylobacterium sp. | reverse complement strand
TCGGTCATCAGGGCCCGCACCCGCTTCATGGACAGCCGGTCGGACAAGGCGTCATAGAGGGGACGGAGATAGGGGGCGAGTTTGTCCTCCATCTCGCCGGGCAGGAAGCCCAGCGATTCTCCAGCCTCGACGGCGGGGCGGGAGAGCACGATCCGCCCGACCTTGCCGGCCTCCAGGGCCTCTACCGCCTTGGCGATGGCCAGATAGGTCTTGCCGGTGCCCGCCGGACCGAGCGCCATCACCAGGTTCTTGGCGTCGATGGCGGCGATCAGCTCATCCTGACCCGGCGATTTGGATTTGATGGTCTTGAGGTACCCCTGCTCGCGGTCATCATTGTGATGGGCCAACGGCGACCAGGCCCGTTCGACGGGTAGGCGGCGAATCTTGCCGTCATCCTGGAATTGGCCGGCGTCGAAGGCGCCTTCGCGCACTTGTCGCTTCAGGGCTCGCTTGGTCATCAAAGCCTCCGTAAGGGCATGAAAAAAGGGCGTATCCGCAATGGATCGCCCTTCGAGGTCGACTGGTGATGTGAGACAGAGCGGCGTCGTGCGCAGCCCGGCGGACCGCTTTCGCTTCGCAATGTTGGCGGGCAACCCCGCCGAAGCCACAAACGCGACACCCTCGTCTCCGTCATGCGGGGAGCCAGGACCGAAAACCGGCCATGGCCGGTTCGGGAAGGCTATCGCCCTCTCGAATCGCCCGACTAAGATGATCCTAACGAGGTTAATCGCGGATTAAGCAAACGATCCGCGTCAATAAACGGAGTGCGACAATGAGTGTCTATAACTTGGGCGATGTGGCGCCGGAGCTTCCGGATGCGGACGAATACTGGATAGCGCCGAACGCGGCTGTGATGGGGCGGGTGATTCTCAAGAAAAACGCCTCGGTCTGGTTCGGTGCGACAATTCGTGGCGACAACGACCCGATCATCATCGGCGAGAACTCGAATGTGCAGGATGGCTCGGTTCTGCACACCGACACGGGCTCGCCCCTGACCATTGGGGCCAATGTCACTGTGGGCCACATGGTGATGCTTCACGGCTGCACCATCGGCGACAACTCCCTGGTGGGCATCGGTTCGATCATCCTCAACGGCGCGAAGATCGGAAAGAACTGCCTGATCGGCGCCAATGTGTTGCTGACCGAGGGGAAGGAAATCCCCGACAACTCCCTGGTCATGGGCGCGCCGGGCAAGGTGGTGCGCGAGGTCTCCGAGGGCCAGGCCCGCATGCTGGCCGGGGGGGCGATGCACTACGTCGCCAACTGGAAGCGCTACAAGGCCGAACTCCGCGCGGCCAATTAGATGGGAGCGCCGCTGCGCTCGGCGCGTTGAGCCCCCATGCAAATCATAGCTGACGCCACCGCCGCGCTCGTCGCGCGGGCGGCTTGGATTCCCGCATGGCTCCTCAGCCTCGCCATTCTTCTGCTGGCGACTCTGGGCGCGGTGGGGCTGCACGGCCTGACCGTCAGGCTTGTCCGGCGGGGCCTGAAGAATCGCGATGCCTTCTGGTCCTCCCTGCTGGTCCGAACACGACGCCCGACGCGCCTGGCGCTTGTCGTGGTCGCTTTGTCTCTGGCCACCAACCTTGCGCCACTGTCGGAATCTCAGGTGACCCTGCTGCGGCATGGGCTGTTGATCGCCTTCATCGTCCTGGTCGGGTGGGGAACCATGACGGCCCTGGACGTTGGGGCGGCCCTCTATCTTCGCCGCTTCCGAATCGACGTCGAAGACAATCTGTTGGCGCGCAAGCACCTGACCCAGGTGAAAATCCTCCGTCGCGCGATGGCTGTCCTGGTGGGCCTGGTGACGTTGGCCCTGGCGCTGATGACCATCAGCGGGGTGCGGCAGTGGGGTGTCAGCCTGCTCGCGGCGGGGGGCGCGGCCAGCATCATCGTCGGCTTGGCCTTGCAGCCTTTGCTCACCAACCTCATCGCCGGCATTCAGATCGCCATCACCCAGCCGATCCGGATCGACGACGCCGTCATCGTCGACAAGGAGTGGGGCAATGTGGAGGAGATCGGCGCAACCTATGTCGTGGTCCGCCTGTGGGACTGGCGGCGCATGATCGTGCCGCTGAGCTATTTCATCCAGACACCGTTCCAGAACTGGACACGGGAGTCCGCGGCGCTGATCGGCACGGCGATCATCCACGTCGACCACGCCGCCCCGATTGAGATCCTGCGCGCCAAGCTGGGGGAGATCGCCCAGGCGTCCAGTCTTTGGGACGGCAAGGTGGTCAATCTGGCGGTCACCCAAGTCACCGAGACCAGCCTGGAGGTGCGCTGCCTGGTGAGCGGCCGCAATGGCGGCGACACCTTTGATCTGCGCGCGGAGGTCCGCGAGAAGATGATGGCGTTCCTGGCGCAGGAATATCCCGACGCTCTGGTCCGTCGCCGGGTTGGCCCCGAAGGAGCGGTGAGGGGCGTGGCATCAATCGACGGCGACGCCGCCTAGAACCGAGGGCTAAAGACTCCGGCGGCCCTGCGCGGGCCGCCGGGTTTTCTTTTAGCCCTGGATCGGGCGCAGGATGATCTCGACGCGGCGGTTCTGGGCGCGGCCCTCGGGCGTGCCATTGCTGGCCACCGGCTGGCGCTCACCCTCGCCGGCGACGAAGATCCGGGCCGGCATCACGCGGCCGGCGCCCACCAAGTAGTTGGCCACCGAGCTGGCGCGGCGTTCCGAGAGGGCCTGGTTGTAATCGTCGGCGCCGCTGGAATCGGCGTGGCCGACGATGTCGATGGTGGTCTGGGGATAGGCGTTCAAGGTGCGGGCGACGTCGTCCAAGACCGGCTGGAAGCGCGGCTGCACGTCCGACTGGTCAACGGCGAAGGTCACGTCGCTGGGCATGATCAGCACGATGTTGTCGCCCTGGCGGCGGATTTGAACGCCCGAGCCCTCCAGTGAGCGGCGGAAGTCGGCCTGTTGGCGGTCCATGTAGTTGCCCACCGCGCCGCCGGCCAGCGCGCCGATGCCGGCGCCGATCAGGGCGTTCTTGCGGCCCTGCTCACCGCTGTTGGTGTTGGTGAGGTAGCCGAGCGCCGCCCCGCCCAGCGCGCCGGCGATCACGCCCGTTCCGGTGTTGTTGCGCACCGGCATCCCCGTATAGGGGTCGGTGGTGGTGCAGGCGGTGAGGGCGGCGGCGCCGATCAGCATGGCGAGGGTGGCGGGAATCTTGGTCATGGCGCGCTCCGGGCGATTTCTGGGGTCGGCGGCGGAACGCGGCGCTAGGGTCAAGGTTCCCCGCTAGATGAGTTGTTGGCGGTAGAGCGCCGTCAGCGCGGCCCAGGCGCGCTCGGCCTCGGCCGGGCTATAGACAGCGCCATCCTTCACGCACCAACCGTGCTTGGCGCCGTAGACCTCGACGTTTGCAGTGGCGCCGGCCGCGGCGAAAGCCGCCCTCAGCTTGTCCTTGGCCTCCGGCTGCTTGGCGTCGTCGTCCTCGGCGATCGCTACCAGGAATCCGGCCTTCGCCTTGCCCACCTGGAGGTGGATGCTGTCGGGCTTGTCGGTGACCAAGCCGCCGCCGTGGAAGGAGCCGGCCGCTCCAACCCGGGTCGGGTGGTTGATCGCGCCCAGGAAGGTGTAGAGGCCGCCCATGCAATAGCCCTGGGTCCCAATCTTCTTCTTGGCGTCCACCTGGGGCTGCTGGTCCAGCCAGGCGACATAGGCGGCGGTGTCGAGCGCCTTGGCCCCCGGCGTCAGCGGCGTGACGAGTTCGGTGAGTTTGGCCCGGTCAGTAGGGTTGGAGAACTCGAAGGGCCCGGTGATCACCGGCGCCTTGCGGGTGCGGTAGAAGGGATTGGGCACGACAACGGCGTAGCCTGCGGCGGCCATGCGTTTTCCCATGTCGCGGAAGGCAGGGCGCAGGCCCAGGATGTCGGTGAAGATCACCACGCCGGGCCATTTGCCCTTGCCCGCCGGGTGGAAGTAGGCGGCGTCACAACTCCCGTCAGCAGTGGTGATCGTGACATCTGTCTCGATGACCTCGGCAGCCAACGCCGCCCCGGCGAGAGCGACGCCGGTCGCCATGGTGACGGTGGCGAAGCCGCGACGGGTCAGACGCGAGTCGCGATTGGCGCTGGCGGGATTGGTTGTATCGTCCATGGGAAGCCTCACCTGATCTGGGCGCTCGTCGACGACGCCGCTGACCTTAAGGTTAACGCAGATGCGGGTTCGCGCCAGCCTTAGCCCAGCACCTTGTGCAGGAAGTTGCCGCCCATCTGCAGGCCGTCCATGTCGATGCTGTGGCCGAGGCCCGGCGAGACGTGCCCGCCGACCTGGAAGCCCAGCCCCTGGAGGGTCACGCCTGCGGTGTGCAGGGCGGCCACAGGCACCATCGGATCGGCGTCGCCGTGGACCAGCAGGATCGGCGGGTTCGCCTTGGCGATGTCCAGGCCGGTGTCGTCCACCAGCATGCCGGAATAGCCGAGGATGCCGGCCACTTGCGGTGTACGCCGCAGGCCGACCTGCAGGGCCATCATGGTTCCCTGGCTGAAGCCCACCAGGGCGAGCTTGTCCTCGCTGAGACCATACTTCGCCAATTGCTCGTCGATGAAGGCGTTCAACGCCAGCGCGGCCTCCCGGGCTCCGTTGATGCGGGCCTGGGCGTCCATGTTGGTGATCGGCCACCATTGGTAGGCGTCGAACATGCCAGGCAGGATCTGCGGCGCATTGGGGGAAATGAACAGGGTGTCGGGGAAGGCATGCTGCCAGTGCGGGACCAGACCGATCAGGTCCGCGCCGTTCGATCCGTAGCCGTGCAGAAGGATCACCAGACTTTTCGGCGGGCCGCCGGAGGCGGGCGGTTGGACGGGGCCATTGAGGGTCGGGAGCGTGCTCATGCCTTTTGGTGGGGGAGGTCGCGCGCCTGGTCAAGCGCGGCAGGCGCCGAGCCTGCTTGACGGACGCAGCGGCGCCCCGCCAGCCTCCCTCCCAACAACGATGGGAGGACACCCTATGGCCTATGAATTCATCTCCGTGGAGCGCGAGGGCCCGGTCACGGTCTTCACCCTCAATCGACCCGAAGTGATGAACGCGGTGCATTCGCCGATGCACTTCGAGATGGACGAGGCCTTCAACGCCTTCAACGCAGATCCCGAACAGTGGGTCGGCATCATTACTGGAGCGGGCGAGCGCGCCTTCTCGGCCGGCAACGACCTGAAGAACCAGGCCACGGGCGGCTCCATGGCCATGCCGGCCTCGGGCTTCGCCGGGCTGGCTCAGCGTTTCGACCTCAACAAGCCGTTGATCGCCGCGGTGAACGGCGTGGCCATGGGCGGGGGATTCGAGATCGCCCTGGCCTGCGACATCATCGTGGCCTCGGACAACGCCGTCTTCGCCCTGCCGGAGCCCCGCGTCGGCCTGGCCGCCCTGGCCGGCGGCCTGCACCGCCTTCCGCGCGCCATCGGCACCAAGCGGGCCATGGGGATGATCCTGACCGGCCGGCGGGTCTCCGCCGCCGAGGGCCACGAACTGGGTTTCGTCAACGAGGTCAGCACCCAGACCGACCTGATGGCCACGGCCAAGCGCTGGGCCGGACAGGTCGCCGAGCTGTCGCCGATGTCGATCCGGGCCTCGAAGGAAGCGGTCTATCGCGGCCTGGACGAACCGACCCTGGAAGGCGCCATCGCCGGTCAGAACCGCTATCCCGCAATCTCGGCCCTGTTCCGGTCTGAGGACTTCGTGGAGGGGCCCATGGCGTTCGCCCAGAAGCGTGCGCCGAACTGGAAGGGCAAGTAGGTAGCTGCCACTCAGTGTCAGCAGGGTGGCGGTAGACCGGGGCTCCGGACCAGGAGCTTTCGATGACCACCGCCACCCAGACCTCCCGCCACGCCTTCGACTTCAATCACGGCGACTGGATCGTCACCAACCGGCGCCTGAAGGCGCGCGGGATTGGCTCTACCGACTGGGATGTTTTCGAGGCGCGTCAGCGCTCGGACCTGAGGCTGGACGGGATGTGCAGTCTCGATGAGCTCGACTTCGCCGAGCAGGGCTTCAAGGGTATGACCTTCCGGCTCTACAGCCCGGAACGCGACGCGTGGACGATCTGGTGGATCACCAACCGCGACGGGGTCATGCAGCCGCCGGTCATGGGCCGATTTGAGGGGCCGAACGGGACCTTCCGCGGGCAGGACATGGACGGCGACCGGCCGGTGGCGGTGGTCTTCGATTGGCAGACCGCCGATCCCAATGCGCCGCGCTGGAGTCAGGCCTTCTCCTACGACGGCGGAAAAAGCTGGGAAACCAATTGGATCATGGAGTTCCGTCGTCCGTGACGCGGGCGTCAACTTTATGCGAGGTGACGCGGCGTCCGGTCTTGTGTCGGGCGTCGCGGCTAGTAAGGGTGGCCCAAACATCTAGGGATGGGGCCGCGCTATGGACCGCTACGACTACATCATCATCGGCGCCGGCTCGGCCGGCTGCGTGCTCGCCAACCGGCTGACCGAAGATCCCACCGTCAAGGTCCTGTTGCTGGAAGCCGGCGTGAAGGACAACTCGCTGATGGTGCGGATGCCCGCCGGTGTCGGCGGCCTGATCGGCGCCAAGGGCGCCTACAACTGGGGCTTCTGGACCGAGGAAGAGCCCAACCTGAACAACCGCAAGCTCTGGTGGCCGCGGGGCAAGGGCTGGGGCGGATCGAGCTCCATCAACGGAATGATCTACATCCGCGGCCACGCCCGCGACTATGACCAGTGGCGCCAGATGGGCCTGCAGGGCTGGTCCTACAAGGACGTCCTACCCTATTTTAAACGGTCGGAAAGCCTGGAAGGCGGCGGCGACCAATGGCACGGCGGCAGTGGTCCGCTGGCGGTCACCAAGGCGTCGGACCCCAACCCGATCTACAAGGCCACCATCGAGGCGGGACGTCAGGCAGGGCATAAGGTCACCAGTGATTTCAATGGCTTTCAGCAGGAAGGTTGGGGGCCATACCAGCTGACCATCAAGGGCGGGGAACGCTGGAGCGCGGCCAAGGGCTATCTGCACCCGGTCCTGACCCGGTCGAACCTCACCTGCCTGACGGGCGCGCGGACGACCAAGATCGTCATCGAGAACGGCCGCGCCACCGGCGTGGAGTTCATCGACGACAAGCAGGTCCAGCAGGTGGTCCATGCTGACCGCGAGGTGCTGCTCAGCGCCGGCGCCGTGCAGTCGCCGCATATCCTGCAGCTCTCGGGAATCGGCGATCCGGAGGAACTCGCCAAGCACGGTGTTCCGGTGGTCCATGTGCTCAAGGGCGTTGGGGCCAACCTGCAGGATCACCTGGACGTCACCCTGTCCTGGGAATGCCCGCTGCCCATCACGGTGTTCTCGGCCCGCAAGGGGCTGAAGACGGCGCTGATCGGCATCAACTACCTGCTGTTCAAGAAGGGTCTAGGGACCAAGCAGATGCTGGAGTCCGGCGCATTCCTGAAGTCGCGTCCCGACCTCGACCGCCCCGACCTGCAGGTCCACTGCGTGCTGGCGGTGATGCAGAACCACGGCAAGACCCAGGTGGCCAAGGACGGCTTCACCTTCCACGTCTGTCAACTGCGGCCGGAGAGCCGTGGCCGGGTGGGGCTCAACTCCGCCAATCCGCTCGACGATCCGGCGATCTTCGCCAACTACCTGGACACCGAGGAAGACCGCCGCGCCCTGCGCGAAGGCGTGAAGATGATGCGGGAAGTGGCCCGCCAGCCGGCGCTGGACAAGTATCGCTCCGCCGAGCTGTTCCCTGGCGAGGCGGTGCAGACTGATGCGGAGATCGACGCCTGGATCAAGGAGGTGGCCGAGACCATCTATCACCCGGTCGGCACCTGCCGCATGGGGGCGGCCGACGACGACATGGCGGTGGTGGACGGTGAACTGAAGGTGCGCGGTATCGCCGGCCTGCGGGTCATCGACGCCTCGGTCATGCCGACCCTGGTGGGGGGCAACACCAATGCGCCCACCATCATGATCGCCGAGAAGGCCGCCGACATGATCCGCGGCAAGATGGCCCCGCCGGCTGATGACGCCCCTGTCTATGAGGACGGCCAGAAGGCGGCCTGACCCTCGCAAGGTTCTTCCACGGTCTTGCCGGCGGCGGAGAAACTTCTGCTCACGATTGCACGGACTCGGCTGTGGTGCGTTCCTATGGGCGCACCGCACGCCTATCTCATGCCGTGAGCGAGGACGCTGAATGGATAGCCTGCCGCCGCCGCCGATGCCCGTGGGCTCGGCCTTGGACCTGATCGGCCGTACGCCGATGATTGAACTGGCCGGGTTTGACACCGGCCCCTGCCGCCTGTTCATCAAGCTGGAGAGCGCCAATCCGGGCGGCTCCATTAAGGACCGCATCGCCCGCTCGATGATCGAGGCGGCGGAGGCCGACGGCTCGCTTGCGCCCGGCGGGACCATTGTCGAGGCGACTGCGGGCAATACCGGTCTCGGTTTAGCCCAGGTCGGAATCCTCAAGGGCTACAAGCTGTTGCTGATCGTTCCGGACAAGATGTCCCGCGAGAAGATCCAGCACCTGCGGGCCATGGGGGTCGATGTCCGCATCACCCGCTCCGACATCGGCAAGGGCCACCCGGAATACTATCAGGACATGGCCCAGCGGCTGGCGGCCGACATTCCCGGCGCGGTGTTCATCAACCAATTCGCCAACCCGGCCAATCCGCTGGCTCACGAGACCAGCACCGGCCCGGAGATATTCGCGCAGATGGGCGGCGACCTGGACGCCGTGGTGGTGGGGGTCGGGTCCGGCGGGACCCTGACGGGACTTGGCCGCTACTTCGCCAGAGTGTCGCCGAAGACGCAGATGGTGCTGGCTGACCCGGTCGGCTCGATCCTGGCGCCGCTGGTCAATACCGGTGAGACCATCAAGCCCGGCTCCTGGGTGGTGGAGGGGATCGGCGAGGATTTCATCCCTGACAACTGCGACCTGACCCTGGTCGCCAAGGCCTATTCCATCCCCGACAGCGAGAGCATTGGCGCGGCCCGGGCCCTGCTGCTGAAGGCCGGGGTGCTGGGGGGCTCATCGTCGGGCACCCTGCTGGCGGGCGCACTGCGCTACTGCCGGGAGCAGACGCAGGCCAAGCGGGTCGTGACCCTCGTCTGCGACACCGGCTCGAAGTACCTTTCCAAGGTCTACAACGACAGCTGGCTGGCCGAGCAGGGGCTGACGGCGCGGGCGTTGCACGGCGATCTGCGCGACCTGATCGTCCGGACGCCGGGGGAGGGTGGGGCGGTCACGGTCGGCCCCGACGACACCCTGCTCACCGCTTACAACCGCATGCGCCAGGCCGATGTCTCGCAACTTCCGGTGCTGGATGAGGGGCGGCTGATCGGGCTGATCGACGAGAGCGATCTGCTGGAGGCGGTTGAGGAACGCCGCCCCGACAAGCGGTTCGCGCAGCCGGTCTCCTCGGCCATGACCGCCAAACTTCATACCCTCCAGGCCGCCGAGCCGCTGGAGGCGCTGCTGCCCATCTTCGACAAGGATCAGGTGGTTCTGGTGCTGGACGGGCGCGAGTTCCTGGGGCTGATCACCCGCATCGATCTCATCAACTATCTGAGGCGCGCAGCGTGACCGACGGCAAGAACCGCTTGGATTTCAACACCCGGGCCATCCACGGCGGGCAGTATCCGGACCCCAGCACCGGGGCGGTGATCACGCCGATCTACGCCACCTCGACCTACGCTCAGTCGAGCCCCGGGGTGCACCAGGGGTTCGAGTACAGCCGCAGCCAGAACCCCACCCGGTTCGCCTTCGAGCGGGCCGTGGCGGACCTGGAGAGCGGGGTGAAGGGCTATGCCTTCGCCTCAGGCCTGGCCGCCATCGCCACCCTGCTGGATGTGCTGGATGCCGGCGACCACGTCATCGCCACCGACGACCTCTATGGCGGGTCGTTCCGGTTGTTCGACAAGGTGAGGAAGCGCTCGGCGGGGCTGGAGTTCAGCTTCGTGGACCTCAGCGACCTGGCGGCGGTGGAGGCGGCGATCCGGCCCAACACCCGGCTACTGTGGGTGGAGACTCCCACCAATCCGCTGCTGCGGCTGGCCGACCTGGAGGCCCTGGCGGCCCTGGCCAAGCGGCACGGGATCATCGCGGCGGCGGACAACACCTTCGCCAGCCCGGCGGTGCAGCGGCCGCTGGAGTTCGGGTTCGACGTGGTGATGCACTCCACCACCAAGTACCTCAGCGGCCACTCCGACATCGTCGGCGGCTGCCTGGTGGCGGGCGAAAATGTCGAGCTGGCAGAGCAGCTTACCTTCCTACAGAACGCGGTGGGGGCGGTGGCCTCGCCCTTCGACAGCTTCCTGGCGCACCGGGGGGTGAAGACCCTGGGCCTGCGTATGGAGCGCCACTGCGCCAACGCCATGAAGATCGCCACCTGGCTGGAGGGGCGGCGCGGGATCGAGCAGGTGATCTATCCGGGGCTGGCCAGTCACCCGCAGCATGTGCTGGCCCGGCGGCAGATGACCGGCGGGTTCGGCGGGATGATGTCGGTGGTCGTGGATGGAGGACTCGAGGGTTCGCGGAAGGTGCTGGAAAAGACCCGGCTGTTCACCCTGGCCGAGAGCCTGGGCGGGGTTGAGAGCCTGATCGAGCACCCCGCGATCATGACGCACGCCTCGATCCCGGCCGACACGCGCCAACGTCTTGGCATCCATGACGGACTGATTCGGCTGTCGGTGGGGATCGAGGACGCCGACGATCTGATCGCCGACCTCGACGCCGCGCTCGGCTAGACAAAACGACCGGTCGTGCTAAAAGGCCTTCATGGGAAAAGGCGCGACCACACGTGAGGCTATCGTCAACCAGGCTCTGGACAGGGCGGTTCAGGTGGGGCTTTCGGGCCTGTCGCTGGGGCCGCTGGCCGATGACCTGGGGCTCTCCAAGAGCGGCCTGTTCGCGCACTTCAAATCCAAGGAAATCCTGCAGTTAGCTGTGCTGCAGGAGGCGATCGACCGCTTCACCGACCGGGTGGTCGAGCCCGGTCTGAAGACGCCCAGGGGCCGGGCCCGGATGGAGGTCATGATGCGCCGCTGGTTCGACTGGGTGGAGGGCGAGCCCGGCATGCGCGGCTGCCTGTTCGCGGTGGCGGCCCAGGAATATGACGACCGGCCCGGCGCCATCCGCGACCTGTTGGTGGGGTCGCAGGCGCAGTGGCACGAAAGCCTGGCGCGGGTGGCCGCGGACCTGCCGAAGGGCGGGCCGATGCCGGCCGACATGTGCCAACAAGTGACCTTCGAACTGACGGGAAGTGTGCTGTCCTTCCAGCAGCAGACCAAGCTGTTCAAGGCGCCCAATGCGCGCGCCCGCGCCGAGGAGGCCGTCGCCCGGATCCTCGACGACGCGGAGTCCGCAGTCTGAGGCGTCTCAGGTTTTGATTCACAAAAAGCACGAACGATCGTGAAATACTGGAGGGGTATGATGAAGGTCTATAGCGGTCCATTGAGTTTCTACGGGGCCAAGGTGCTGATCGCGGCCATCGAGAAGGACCTGCCCATCGAGGTGGAATTCCTGGGCTTTGATCTGCGGAGCCCGACGCCCTATGGCCGAAACGACGAGGTCGACCGGATCAATCCCAAGCATCAGGTGCCGGTGCTGATCGACGGGCCTTTGGAGCTGTTCGATTCCACGGTGATCGCGGAGTATTTCGAAGACCTCGCGCCGGGCAAGCCGCTGTGGCCCGTCACCATCCGCGACCGCGCCCGGGCCCGGTTGCTGGAGATGAAGATCGACGAGATCTGGTTCCCCAAGATCCTGCGGCTGCGGGACCTGCGCTGGAAGCCGGACGCCGCGGAACTGGCGGAGAGCCAGGCGGTGGTCGGGGCCTTCTACCAAGGGCTGGAGGAAACGCTGGGGGACCGTGACTTCCTGGTGGCCGGGTTCTCCAATGTCGATATCGCCGCCTACCTGGCCCAACTGTTCGCCGCCATGCTGGGGGAGCCGATGCCCGCGCGGTTCAAGGCGCTCCAGGCCTGGCGCAGGCGGGTCGAGGCGCGGCCGAGCGTGAGCAAGGTCTGCGGCGACATGCTGGACTATCTGGCCGCTGCGAAGTTCCCGGTCCCGCAGTTCGCGGGCTGAACGCCTCCGTGTCGGCTGGGGGCCTCTGAGACCTCGAAAAGGCTCTAAACTCAGGGACGTGGAGCGTGGCTGTTTCGGAGCTGGCCGCGGGAGGCTATCGTGCGGACATCGCGTTGAGGCGCCGGCGATCGGATCGATCTCACAGGCGACAGCACAGGGACCCCCGATATCCGCGCCGCAATTCCCCCCGTGCTGAGAGGACGAATTTGGCGGCTGTTGACGGGGCTGGCCGTCACCCTGGGCCTGGCCTCGCAGGGCGGTCCGGCCCTGGGCCAGGCGCCCGTGGCCGGACGGGCGCCCGCAGGCGCCGTGGCGAGCGCGACGCCCGCCGATCAGACCGAAATGATCCGGCGCCTGATCGCAGGCAAGCTCACCTCCGATCCCGCCGCCGTGAACCTGTTCAAGACGCCCCTTGCCCGGGCCAAGCCTCGCCAACTGCTCGCCCTGCTGACCCTGGTGGACGATCCGGCGGCGCTTCGTCGCGCGCATCGAGATCCAATAACGCTGGTCGACTTGTCGACGGACGAGGTCGGTCTGACCCTGGCGCAGGCGGATTTTCTGACTCTGCCCCCGACGCGCCGGCAGGCGTTGCTGAGCGCGGCGGGTGTCGCCCCCGCCGGTGCGCCGGCGGGCGGGGGCGATCGTGGCGCGGCGGCCGATCGACTGACGGCGCTGACGCGCGAGGCCGAGGCCTTGAAGACCTTCCTCGCGGGCCAACCGACGCGCGCCGAGGCGCTGACTCTGGACCTGCTTGATCCGGCCGGACCGGTGTTGTCCTCCAGTCGGCGCAAGGCGATCCTCAAGGCGGCGCGGGCGGCCGAGGCCGCGCGTCAGCCCGCCCCGGTGGATCCCGCGGAACTGGCGGAGGTCCAGGCCGAAAGCGACAGGCTGCTGGGAACCGTCCTGGCCCTGCCCGCCGCCGAGCTTAACCGGTTGGCGGTCACGGCGGGCCTCGCCGCAACCAGCCCCGCGGACGCGGCGACCCGAGCCCGAGCAGAGGCGCAGCGGGCCGCCAATTCGGCGGAGACGGAACTGAAGCGCCTGGTCTCCACCGAACGGGCCAACCTGCTGGCGGTGAAGGTGCGGCAGGCGCGGTTCGGCGCGCAACTGAGTGACCTCGACGGCGCCACGAGCCAGATCAACGAAACCATGCTGGAGTGGCGTCGGAAGGTGCGAGAGCTCAAGGCCCGCTCCCGACTGGATCCGGAGCGGCAGCCGGACGCCGACGCCCTCTATTTCGATGTCGTGAGCGTGCTCCAGAGGATTCGGGGCGACCTGCGGATCTCGCTGAAGGACCCCGGGGTGAAAACCGACCTGGCGCCCCCGGCGATCGACGGCGCCCTGACCAGCGGCGCCTCGCGTAACAGCGCGTTGATCGCACTGCGGGCCGAGCTGTCCACCGCGGCGTCGCGACTGTCGAGTCTGGCGCTGCGTCGACAGGTGGAGGAACGCGCCGCGCTCTACGACTCGATGGTGTCGCTCAATGCGGCGCGTCTGGGCCTGGTGGGCGATGTGTCTCCAGGCCTGCGGCGGCGGATTCTGGGGTTTGGCTCGGAGGGCCTGGCGCAGGTCCAGCGGGAACTCGATCAGATCGGCCTGAGCCTGGCCTACAATCTGCGGGACTTGCCCCGCGCCCTTTCGCTCGCCATCGAGCCCTTCCGTCATCCCAGCCCGAGCGTGGTGTTCGGATTGGCCCAACTGCTGCTGCTTCTGCTGCTGTTCCGCTGGTGGCGGCGCAACGGCGAGGCCCTGCTGCTGGCGACCGAAACCTCGTATCGCACGCGGCGGCCCCAGACCCTGGTGGCGGCCAGCATGGTGTCGGTGCTGGCCTTCGTCCGGCGTCTTGGGCGGCCCCTGGACTGGCTGCTCCTGGTCCTGGTGGCTCGGATGATGAGCCCCTCCTGGTTCCAGCTCATCGGGCTGGAATTCTTCTGGATCGTCGCGATCTGGCTGGCCTCGACGATGTTCCTGATCCGGGCGGTTGACGCCCTGGCCTCCAGCGAGACCAAGGCCGACCCGCGCGCCGCGCTGAGGCGCCGTAGCCTGCGGTTTGTCGCCGGTGTCGTGCTGGTGGTCGGTCTGGCGCTTACCCTGACAAGCGCCAGTGTTGGGCGCGGCGCCATCTACAACTGGGTCATAAGCGCCTGCTGGCTTCCCCTGGCGCCGGCGGCCTTCGTCCTGGCGAACTGGTGGAGAGACCGAATCGGGGTGCTGGCCGAGGCCGGAGCCCACCGGGGACCGATCCTGGCCTGGGCGGCGCGGCGGCCCACCGGCGTGCTGGGGGCTGTGGCGCGGGTCGCGGCCAGCCTTGTCCTGAGTTTCGAGGGGCTCCGGTCAGGGCTTGCGTTCCGGGCCAGGGACATCGGGCTGGTCCGGGAGATATTTGACCAGCGCGCGCGCGCCAAGTCGGCGGAGCGCGCCGCGGCCGACCTTGCGAGCGGGCGGTTCCGGGCCCTGGCGGAGGACCGGTTCGCCGCCCTCGAGCCCCATCGGGCCGCCACCAATCCGGAGCCCTCGATCCTCGCCGAGCCGACACTGACGACCCCGGCCCTGCACGCCGGCGTGATTCATGGCCTGGTGGGAGAGCGCGGCCTGGGCAAGAGCACCACGCTGGGCTGGTGGGCTCGCTCGGTGACCGCCGGCCAGGCGCTTGGTGTCACCGTCGGCGAAGACGGCCTCGCAGGTGTCCTGCGGGACCTGGGGGCGGGGCTTGGTGCGCCGAGCGCCAAGGGCGACCCGGCGGACCGGATCGCCAGGGCCCTGGCCAAGTCCGGCGCTCCCAAGTTGATCATCATCGACGATGTTCAGCGCCTGGTGGTTCCGGCCATCGGCGGGTTGGCGGATTTCGATCGGCTGATGGATCTGATCCGACGGACGGATGGGGACACGGCCTGGATCGTCGCCTGCGGGGAAGCGGCCTGGAGCTATGTTTCCCGCGCCCGTCAGGATCGGGCTCTGTTCGACAAGATCATCTACGCGCCGCGCTGGGACGATGAGAAGCTGAGGGCGCTCATCGAACGCCGCACGGCCCAGGCCGGGCTCGACCCGGTGTTCGAGCAGCTGGAGCAATTGGGCCGCCTGCGCTTCGACAGCGACATCAGCGCCGACGAGCGAAATCGCCGGGCCTATTTCGAGGCGCTGTTCGAATATTGTCGCGGAAACCCGGCGGTGGCGCTGGAATTCTGGCGCCGGTCCCTGTTTGAGGATGTCTCGACGGGACGGGTCGTCGTGCGGACCTTCGCGACGCCGAACATGTTGCTGCTCAGCGCCCTGCCGGCGCCGACGCTTTATGTGCTGAGGGCGATCCTGCAGATGGATGTCGCCAGGGCTTCGGTGATCCAGCGCTGCACCGACCTGCCCGAGCTGGTGGTTCGCGACTCGCTTCGCGCCCTGACGCGGCTGGGCGTGGTCACACCGGAGGGCCAAGGCTTCCGGACCAGCCTCTTCTGGCTGCGGGAGGCCACGCGCCTGCTTGAACGACAGAATCTGCTTGTAAGGAGCGCGCCATGACATTGGCAGGGCCAGGCGTGGTGATGGCGCTGCTGGTGTTCGCCGCGACTCCGGCGGCGGCGCAGGCGAAAATCGACACGGCGGTCCTGGGCCATCTCGGCGACATCATTCGCTGGAGCGGGGTGGTGACCTCAGTGGGGGTGTTGGCCGCCGCCTGGACGATCCTGCAGCTGATGGGCCGTTTCACCCAGGTGTTCAGCGTCCAGCTCTCGACCTGGCGGCTGACCCTGCAGAAGGTCAATACGGTCGGCCAATTCCTCGTCTACGTCATCGCGACCGTGCTGGTCGTGATGCTCTCGTTCCGGATCGACGAAACCGTCCTGGCCTTGATCGGCGGCACCATCGCGGTGTCGGTGGGCTTTGCGATGAAGGACCTGGTGGCCTCCTTCATCGCCGGGATCATCATCATGCTCGACCGTCCGTTCCAGGTCGGCGACCGGGTCAATTTCGGGGGCGAGTACGGGGACATCGTGAAGATCGGGCTGCGGTCGGTGCGACTGCAGACCCTGGACGACAACACGGTGACCATCCCCAACAGCAAGTTCCTCAGCGACATGACCTCCAGCGGCAACTACGGCGCGCTGGATATGCAGGTGGTGATCGATATTCACATCGATCAGTACGAAAAGATCGACGAGGCGCGGGGCATTCTGGACGAGGCGGCGCTTTCGAGCCGCTACATCTATCTGGCCAAGCCGGTGGTGGTGCTGGTCACGCAGTGGATCGCCGGGCCGCTGTCCGGGGTCAGGCTGCGGCTGAAGGCCTATGTGCTGGACACCCGCTTCGAGAAGGCCTTCGAGACCGACGTGACCCTGCGAACCCTGCGCGCCTTCAGCGCCGCCGGCATCCGGCCGCCGGCCGTGCGCGGGCTCATGGCCTTTGCCGAGGCGCCGCCGGCGGATTAGCGTGGCCTGGGTTGGATGGAACCCGGAAAACCCGCGTGGCGTGCGCTATCTCGTTGAATTCCGGACCTGTTGAACGGATCAGTTGATACCATCTGATCGCATCATGCTCTGGGCCGGCCGCGGAGCCGGAGCCATCCGACTATTCGGTCGAGATGACGCCGACCTCAGTTTGTGAAGTTCAGCATTGCTTCCGTTCTCGACGGACGGGAAACGCCTCCGCCGGACCGGAGCAAGGTGGCAAGTGACGTCTCCGGCCTGCTCGGCGCGGATCGCCTGCTCTCGGCCGCGTCGTGGTCGCGGGCTTTCATCCGGGTCAGGACATAGTCCAGCAGCTCGGCGATTTCCGCGTCTGCCAGGCTCCCCGGGGCATGCTCGGTGACGCCCTGGCCCAGGGCGATGGCATGCTGATAGACCGCGCGGGCCTGCAGGGCGGCAGGGCAGACCTCCAGTCCGCCGGCCCGCAGGCTGTCCATCATGGCGGTGACCAGGGGGGACGCGACGCCATTGCGGCGGGGGGGGCACTGGTTGAACAGCACCACGCCCTCGCGCCCCAGGCGGCGCACGGTGTCCACGGTATGGAGGGTGGCGGCGACATCCAGGTAGCTGGGCCGCGAGACCGCGATGCAGAGATCAGCCACCTTCAGGGCCTCGATCATTCCGTTCTCCGGCCCCCCGGCGGTGTCGATGATCAGGACGTCGCAGCCGCCTCTTTCACTTGCGAAGGTCAGGGCCGCCAACTTGGCCGCCGAAGTCTCCGCCAAGATTGCCTCATGATCAGGACGTTGGCGCAGGCTGTTGGTGGCGGAGCGAACCGGGTCGGCGTCGGCCAGGATGGTCCGCGCGCCGGCGGCGCTCCAGGCGAGCGCCAGGTTGACCGCGACCGTGGTCTTGCCCGATCCGCCCTTGTGAGACACTACGGCGATTGTCTTCATGACCGTCAAATTTCCCCGACCTGGGATACTGAATACCTTAACAAAAGATTGTCCAAGACAATTTTCGGAGTCTCGGAATACCCAAAATGGGGGAGTTCATTTGCAAGTTGAATGATCTCAACCACCCAAAACTTGGACGACAGACAAAATTGTCCCGTGGACGACGGGTTGTCCTTCTGGCTATGCGCGACTTGCACGGGCATAGATTTGTTGTGCGAGCGCTCTATTGAAGCCGAACCGGTCCTCGGCTCCGGCGCCCCGGCCCGCGCCCTAGCTCTCGTCGTTGGGAATCTTGAGCTGAGTTGCGCAGGCCTTGCAGTAGACCGCGTCAAGGTCGTGCTGCTGCAGGCCGCAGGTGGGGCAGGGGTAGCGGACCTTGTTGGGCCGCAGGAGGGCCTGGGCCAGCCGCACGAAGAGGGTGATTCCCGAGATCATGATGACGATCGACAGCAGCTTGCCGGTGGTGTCGGGCAGGGTGAGGTCGCCGTAGCCGGTGGTGGTGACCGTGCTGACGGTGAAGTAGAGGGCGTCCACATAGCTGTCGATGCCGGGGTGGTGCCGGGCATAGAGGGCGTAGACGAAGCCAGTGACGATGAAGAGGTAGGTCACCAGGGTGGCCAGGGCCTTGGCCGTGTCCTCCCACCGCGTGTCGTCATAGCGGGTGGCGACGGTCTCCCAGAAGAAGTCACTGTGGAACAGGGACCAAAGCCGCAGCACCCGCAGGAAGGCGAAGTTGGCCAGCCACAGCGGCAGGAGCAGGGTGATCAGGACGACGATGTCGATCCAGAAGTTGAAGCGCCTCATCCAGTGGAAGATGCGTGGGGCCGCCAGGGTGCGCGCCGTCAGGTCGAGGACGACCACGACGGCGATCGCGTAGTCGAGGATCAGGAAGGCGGGCCGGTCACGGAACAGCGGCGCGGCGATGAAGAAGCCGATCAACAGCAGGTCGAGGCCGATGATCCCAAGCCGGAAGCGGACGGCCTGTGGCGTCTGTCCATGGTAGAGAACGCGCAGCCGGGCGCGCAGCCGAACCATGTTGGCTGAGAACGTCCGGTTCACATCAAACGTCTTGGGCAAAAGTCCTCACGTCGAACCACAGGCGACGGGCCGCAGGAGACAGATGCAGGCTCCCGCCCATCCTGTCATGCGATTTGACGCCGTGTCGCCGCCGTACGGGAGTGTCAGGGCGTTTGCAGCACCACAACCTGTGCCGGGCGATCCAAGGCGGGGACTGCGAGATACTCGGTCTCAATGTCGGCGCTCTCGTGGCCGATGAGCCCGGGCGCCTCATCCTGCGGCGTCAGGTCTCGTCGCGGGGCGGCCTCCGGCCCGCAGCCATCGCGTTCGCCCAGGCCCTTGAGATAGGCGCGGCGCACGGCGCCGGCCAGAGCCGCGTCCTGCGTCTTGCGGGCATGGGCCTCGGCGCCGGTGACGGCGCGGACGATGCCGCGCATGGGAATCCAGCTCACCGACAGCCGGCGGATAGCGCCGGCGGCGGCGCGTGACGCCATCTTGCGTTTGGTGGTTTTGACGGCGTCGACGTCGAGGTCGGGACCGAGCGCGGCGTCCAGGTCGGCGATCTCGCCGGCCAGGGCGGCGCAGCTATCGGCGGCCTGGGCCTCATAGGGATCGTTGACGGCCTTGCGCAGGCTGTCGGGAATCTCGGTCTGATTGACGTTGAAGTCGGCAAAAGGCTGACCCATGGCCGACATGAACGCGTTGCTCTGGCCGGGGGTGGCGGCCTGGGCGGCCTGGGTGCGGGTGTCCTGGGCGTGAGCACACGGCGCGAACACGCCGAGACTTGAGATGATGGCCGCGCCCGCGAGCCAGTGTCTTGGGGCGCTCAGTGGATGTTCCATCTGTGCTTCCTCCGGGTACGCACTCTAAAGCCGACAGGCTTTCCCGAGGATTTAAACGCGCGAAAGAAGGTGGGGGTGGCAGGGGGAACTCAGATCCTCCCCAGCGCGGCGGCGCGATGTGGGGGAGCATCCTTCTTAAGCGATCCGGCGACCGTCCAGGGTGGCCAGCCGCAGGCGGGGGGTTTCTTCGTTGGCGGGGCCCATGCCGCGGATGTCGCGGACGGCGAAGGGCTGGGCCGGCAGGCCGCGCAGGCGCGAGACCATGCCGAGCGGCTGATAGAGGCCCAGGAAACGGTCGACCGAGCCGTTGGCGCCGGCCAGGGGGGCGAAGAGCACCTCCATGGCCAGGCTGGGGCCCTCAGTCAGCACCTCGACCGTGGCGACGATGGGCTCGGGCCGGCGCCAGGCGGTTTCCAGGGCGGTGTGCAGGTTGAAGCGGTCACGCTCGCGCACCAGGGACAGGCCGTTCTGCTGGCGCAGGTCGCGCTGGTGCAGTTCGGAGACGAATCCCCCGGCCAGGCGTACCGGATAGACGCCCGACCTGGCGCGGCCGAGGATGAAGACCTGGGCGATGATCTCGGAAAAATCAGCCGGGCTGATCGAGCTGCGAAGCGGCAGGCGACCGTCACCACCGCGCGTTCGCCAATAGTCTATCAACCGTTCTGTATTTGAATGGAACACCGACATCCGGAAACAGCCCTGTCCGCGGCCGACATCGACCGCATGGGGCTTGCAGAAAGATGCGGACCAGTCGCCGGGCGTCCCCAATCGGGACGATTCGGCTGGGCAGGCAGGGCGCGCGGCGATGTGCGGCGCGGTTCTTGCATGCTTAACAGGTGGCCTGACGAGGAGGGGCCGTCCCATGACGATGCGTTCGACCCTATTGGGCCTCGTGCTCGGATTTGGACTTCTGTTCCTGGGCAGCGCGGCCCCCGACGTGGCGCTGGCGCAGTGTTGCGCCCCGCCGCCCGTCTGCTGCACGCCCCCGACC
>NZ_JBBKVV010000186.1:0-4768 GCF_037968635.1 Phenylobacterium sp. | reverse complement strand
GTCTGAGCCTCGTGCAGGGCGATCTCCAGGGTCTCGCCGCGGCTGAACCGGACGAGCTGGGTGACCAGCATCTCCAGCCGGTCGCAGAGCGCGCCGGCGTGTTCCAGCTCGTTGGCCAGAGAGGCGAGGACCTGAGGGGTCTGGGCGGTGGATTGGCTCATCAGAACAGCTCCAGGTCCCCATCGTCCTCGACCACCGGAACGGGTTTGGGCGGCGTCTTCAGACGCGCCACTTCGTTGGTGTCGGTGACAGTGCGTTGTTGCGCGCGGCCCGTGGTCGGCCAGTATTGGACGCGCCGGGCGCCGAAGCCCCCGAGGCTGCCGCCCACCACCGGAATGCCTTCGTCGCGCAGGAATTTCTCGGCGAAGGCGGCGTTGGAAGCGCCGACGTCGGACAGGCCCCCGAACATGCGGGCGCCGCCGAACAGCTTGGCCTCCATGCGCTCGCGGCGTCCGCCATTGCGCAGCAGTTCGTTGATCAGCAGCTCCATGGCGAAGGCGCCGTAACGGCGGCCCTCGTCGAGGCCCTCGGCCTTACCTTCGGGCAGCAGGAAATGGTTCATGCCGCCGAAGCCGACCGCCGTGTCACGCAGGCAGACCGCCACGCACGAGCCGAGAATCGTCGTCAGCATGACGTCCGGATCGGAGGAGACATGGTGCTCCCCCTGGACGACATGGACCCGTTTTCCAGGTCGATTAGCGACGTTCTCAAAGATCATGAAAGGGGCCCAAACACCGCTTCGATTTTTTCTTTTAGGGTCTGTGTCGTGAACGGTTTGACCAAATAATTATTGACGCCGAATTGAACCGCGCGCTGAACCAGCTCGCGATCGGCCCGTCCGGTCAGCATGATCACGGCCACTTTCGAGGTCGGACCGTGGGCTCGGATGGCGCGCAGCAGGCCCAAACCGTCGAGCTTGGGCATGTTGAAGTCGGTGATCACCAGGTTCACCGGCAGGCTCAGCATGGCGCGCAGGGCTTCTTCGCCGTCGGGCGATTCCCGGGTCTGGGTGATCCCAAGCGCATGCAGGCTGGTGCGGATCAGCGACCGCATGGTCTGCTGGTCGTCGACGATCAGGGTTTTCAGGGCGGACGCGGCGGGCATCACACGCTCCTTTGAGACACGGCCGCGGCCGAGCAGACATTGAGAATGGCCGGCCCCATACGCGACAGGCCGACCTGCTTTTCCACCGCTCCGATCTCGAAGGCGGCCTTGGGCATGCCGTAGACGACGCAGCTGGACTCGTCCTGGCCCAGGGTGCGGGCGCCGGCCTTGCGCATGGCCGCCAGTCCCGCGGCGCCGTCGCGCCCCATGCCGGTCAGAATCACACCAACGGACGGACGGTTCAACTTTGCCACCGACTCAAACAGCACGTCCACGGAGGGGCGATGACCGTTCACCGGATCTGACTCCCGCAGGCGGCAGACCGGATGGGCGGAGGAGACCACCTCCAGGTGAGCCACGCCGCCGGGGGCGACATAGACGTGGCCCGGCATCAGCCGCGCCCCGTCGTGGGCCTCGGCGACCGTGGCGCCGGAGATGCGGTTCAGGCGCTCGGCGAAGCTCTTGGTGAAGGTCGCCGGCATGTGCTGGGTGATAACCGTCGGCGGGCAGGTGTCGGGGAAGTTGGCCAGGATGGTCATCAGGGCCTCGACTCCGCCCGTGGACGAGCCGATCGCCAGGATCAGTTCACCAGCCGCAGCGTAATTCTTCTCGCGTTCCACCGGCGCCACTGGACCGGTGTAGGGCCGCACCCGCGCGCGGGCGGCGGCTTTCACCTTGTCAGCCAGGTCAGCGAAGGCGTCGTGCGGACTGACCCCGCCGCCGGGCACAGGCTTGCCGACGCAATCGACGGCGCCCAGCTCCAGGGCCTCAATGGTGATCTCGGCGCCCTTCTGGGTCAGGGTCGAGACCATGACCACCGGCGTCGGGCGCAGGCGCATGATCTTTTCCAGGAACTCGATGCCGTTCATGTGCGGCATCTCGACGTCGAGGGTGACCACGTCGGGATTGAGCTTCTTGATCTGCTCGCGGGCTTCCAGCGGATCGTTGGCGAAGCCCAGGACCTCGATGTCCGGGTCACGCTTCAGGGCCGCCGCGATCAGGCCGCGCATGGTCGCCGAGTCGTCGACGACGAGGACTCCAACCGTCATCGGCCGCTCCTCAAGGCATAGGTGGTGAGACCGGTGGTCTCGAAGATGTTGGTGGCCGCCCCGGTCACCCGCTCGGAGTGGCCGATATAGAGGGTGCCGCCCGGATTGAGCATGGGGGCGAAGCGACTCCAGATGCGTTCTTGGGTCGGTTCGTCGAAATAGATCACGACGTTGCGGCAGAAAATGGCGTCGAACTTGCCCTTCATGGGCCAGTCGCCGATCAGGTTCAGCTCGCGGAAGGCGACCAGGGCGCGGAGCTCATCGGCCACTTCCCAACGGCTGTCCTGGGCGCCGGTTGTGGGCTTCTTGAACCAGCGGCGGCGCAATTCCACAGGAACTGGCGCCACGGCATCCTCGCGATAGATTCCCGCACGGCCTTCGGCGACCATGTTGGGGTCGATGTCGGTGGCCAGGATCTTGACGTCCAGGTTGGCGGCTTCCGGCAGGGCCGAGAGCACCGTGATGGCCATGGAATAGGGTTCCTGGCCGTTGGAGCAGGCCGCCGACCAGAGGCGAATCTTGCCGCCCTTGCGGGCTCGGTCCACCAGGGGCGGCAGGACCACGTCGCGCAGGTGGTCGAAGTGGTGCGGCTCGCGGAAATAGCGGGTCACGTTGGTGGTGAGCGCGGCCATCATGGCCTGGCGCTCGTCCACCTCGCGGACGTCCTCCACCAGGGCGCAGTACTCACGGAACGAACGCAGGCCGAGCGACCGCAGGCGCTTGGCGAGGCGCGAATAGACCAACGCCGCCTTGCCCTCGGCCAGCGCGATGCCCGCGTGAGAGTGCAGAATCTGGGCGATCTGCTGGAAATCCTCATTGGTGAAGAGGAACTCGCCCTCGACGAGATTGCCGGTCTTGCTGGGGAAACTGCTCATGCCGCCTCCGCTTCGATTTCCGGCAGGACACGGTCCAGAGAGATCAGGCTGACCATGCGGCCCTCAATGGCGAACAGGCCCTTCACGAAGGTCTTCACCTGGTCGCAGGCCACGTCCGGGGTGGGTTGCACCATGTCCTCGGTGACGTTGATGATGTCGCTGACGGCTTCCACCAGCAGGCCGAGGGTCCGGTGACCCTGGTTGACCACCATGATCACATGGCGGGCGCTGGGTTCGGCGGTGGTCAGTCCCAGGCGGGCGCCCAGGTCGACAATCGGCAGCACCGCGCCGCGCAGGTTGATGACGCCCTTCATGTAGGCCGGCGTGCGGGGCAGGGGCGTGGCCGTCGTCCAGCCGCGGATTTCCCGCACCTGCATGATGTCGACGCAGAATTCCTGGTCGCCGATCCGGAAGGCGATGAGTTCCCGGGCGGCTCCGGTGGAGGTGGTGACGGGCGCGGTCATGCTCAGCTGGCCATTCGCTTTTCGCTGGGACGCGCCGCCGGCTTGCGGCGCTGCGTGGTGACGAGGGCGTCAACGTCGAGGATGAGGGCCACGCGGCCGTCACCCAGGATGGTGGCGGCGGCCACGCCGTCGATCTGCTGGTAGTTGGCTTCCAGGCTCTTGATGACCACCTGGCGCTGGCCCTGGATGGCTTCCACCAGCAGGGCGGCCTTGCCACCTCCTTCGCTCTCCACCAGGACGGCGACGCCGGTGGCGGGATCGATGGCGGTTTCACGGAAGCCAAGGGCCACGCCGACGTCGATCAAGGGCACGAAGATGTCGCGGATGCGGATAACGGCGTCCTTGCCGCCGATATAGTGCACGTCCTCGGTGCGTGGCGTCAGGCTTTCGACGATGGCCGAGAGCGGGGCCACCAGGGTCTGCTCAGCGGCGGTCACCACCATGCCGTCCAGGACCGCCAGGGTCAGCGGCAGGGACATGGTGAATTTCGAACCCTTGCCGGGTTCAGACGAGATGGAGATGCGACCGCCCAGGCCTTGGATCGAGCGGCGCACGACGTCCATGCCGACCCCCCGGCCGGAGATGTCGGAGATCACCTCGGCGGTGGAGAAGCCGGGCAGGAAAATCAGGTTGTCGATCTCTTCGTCCGACAGCACTTGATCCTCGGTGATCAGGCCCTTGTCGACGGCGATCCCACGGACCCGTGGGCGGTTGATGCCGCGGCCGTCATCCTGCAGTTCGATGACGATGCGGCCGCCACGGTGCAGGGCGCGCAGGCGCACCAGGCCCTCTGCGGGTTTGCCGGCGGCGGCGCGACCCTCGGGATCTTCAAGGCCGTGGTCGATGGCGTTGCGCAACATGTGAGTGATGGGGTCGGCCAGGCGCTCGATGACGGTCTTGTCGACCTCGGTGCCTTCGCCTTCCATCACCAGCTTCACGCGCTTGCCGGTCATGTCGGCCACTTCGCGGGCCAGTCGCGGCATCCGCTGGAACACCGACTTCACGGGCTGGGCGCGGATGGCCATGACGCTGTCCTGGATCTCCCGGGTCAGCAGTTCCAGGTCCTCAAGACCCAGCGCGACATTGGAAGATCGCGCCAGGCCGCTCTCCAGGACCCTTTGCGACAGCATGGCTTGCTGGATAACCAGCTCGCCGACGGCGTTGATCAGACGGTCGACCCGATCCAGGTCGACGCGGATGGTGACGCTCGCCGCCACTGCCGGCGCGGCGTTCGGGGCGGGCGCAGCGGCCGGCAGTGGCGGCGAGCGTCACCATC
>NZ_JBBKVV010000185.1:0-8904 GCF_037968635.1 Phenylobacterium sp. | reverse complement strand
AAAAGGCCCGGACTTGCGTCCGGGCCTTTCCGTATAGTCTGGCTGTGCGCCGCACTTAGTTGCGCGCGGTATCCACCAGCTTGTTCTTGGTGATCCAGGGCATCATGGCGCGCAGGCGGGCGCCGACTTCCTCGATCTGGTGTTCGGAGCCGCGACGACGGGTGGCCTTGAAGCTCGGCGCGCCCACTGCGTTTTCCTGCATGAAGTCACGCACGAAGCGGCCCGACTGGATGTCTTCCAGCACGCGCTTCATCTCGGCCTTGGTGTCGGGCGTCACGATGCGCGGGCCGGTCACGTACTCGCCGTACTCGGCGGTGTTGGAGATCGAGTAGTTCATGTTGGCGATGCCGCCCTCGTAGATCAGGTCCACGATCAGCTTCACCTCGTGCAGGCACTCGAAATAGGCCATCTCCGGCGCGTAGCCCGCCTCGACCAGGGTTTCGAAGCCGGCGCGGATCAGCTCCACCAGGCCACCGCACAGCACCGCCTGCTCGCCGAACAGGTCGGTTTCGCATTCCTCGCGGAAGGTGGTCTCGATGACGCCCGAGCGGCCGCCGCCGATGGCCGAGGCATAGGCCAGGCCGAAGTCGTGGGCGTTGCCGGTGGCGTTCTGGTGGATGGCGATCAGGCAGGGCACGCCGCCGCCCTTCTGGTACTCGCCGCGCACGGTGTGGCCGGGGCCCTTGGGGGCGATCATCAACACGTCGATCGAGTCTTTCGGCTCGATCAGGTTGAAGTGGACGTTCAGGCCGTGGGCGAACAGCAGGGCCGCGCCGTCCTTGATGTTGGGGGCGATCTCTTCGTTATAGATGCCGCGCTGCAGTTCGTCGGGCGCCAGCACCATGATGGCGTCGGCCCAGGCCGAGGCCTCGGCGACGCTCATCACCTTCAGGCCGTCGGCTTCCACCTTCTTGGCGGTGGCCGAGCCGGGGCGAAGCGCCACCACGACGTTCTTCACGCCCGATTCCGACAGGTTCAGCGCGTGCGCGCGCCCCTGGCTGCCATAGCCTACGATGGCGATCTTCTTGTCCAGGATGCGGGCGAGGTCGGCGTCGCGGTCGTAGTAGACGCGCATGGTCATTCTCCTGAAGACGAAGGTCGCCACGACGTCGCGCAACGGCGCCGCAGCAAAGGCGGGGCTTTGCAGCGGAATTTTGCGTGAAGGTCAAGCCGAACGGGCGCTTACAGGACAATTCGTCCCGTGAAAGGCCCCTCCCCGCGACAGGGAGGGGGCGATCCGATCACCAGAAGACGTCGTAGATCACCTGCACCACACGACCGTTGAACATGTCCACCAGCAGCACGTCGTCGCCGACCCGGACATACTCATAGCCGATGGGCGGGATTGGCAGGCCGTAGGACCACCAGTCGTTCAGCCGGTACTGGGTGCTCCACCACGAGCGCGGCAGCTGATCGCCATAGCCCCAGCTGCGGATGTAGAAGCCCGAGGGCGGACGATAGGCATAGCCACGATAGCGCTGGTGGCTACGGAAGTTCTGGCCGTGATGGCGGCGGTCGAATTTCGGGCGCTGCGGATGACGGTCGGGCCGCCAGTCGCGGCCATTGTTGTTCCAGCCGTCACCGTTCCAGCCGTTGTTGTTGGCGCCGTTGTTGTTCCAGCGCGGGTCGCGGTCGTTGCGCCCGTCACGGCCACCCCGGCCATCCCGGTCGTTGCGATCGCTGCGGTCGTTGTTCCGCGCACCCTGGTTGTTGTTGTTCTGCTGGCCCTGCCATGCCTGGCCCTGGCGTCCGCCGTGGTCGTTGTTCCAGCGCTGGCCGTTCGAGTTGGGCTGCTGAGCCTGCTGGCCTTGCTGACCCTGCTGGCGCGATTGCCCGTTGGAGTCTCCCTGGCGGCCGCCCTGCCCGCCCTGCCGGCGGGGGGATTGCCCCTGAGGTTGGGCCTGAGCCTGGGGTTGCGGCGTCTGCGCCTGGGGCGCCTGAGCCTGGGGGGCAGGCTGCCGCTCCTGCAGCGACGGCGGCACATTGCGCGAGCTGGCGCGCATGGCCGGGTTGTAGCTTCCGTCCCCGCGGCTCTCGCGACGACGTTCGCCGCCGTCGTTGTCCTGCGCCAGCGCCCCCTGGGCCGTCGAGGCCAGCAGCACCAGCGCCAGGGCGCCTTTGATAACCGTCTTCATGTCACTGTCCCCTGGCCGCATGAGGCCGATGGATGTCCCTTTGGCAAAGGTTAATGGCCGCTGCTGTGTGAACCGTGCTTGAACGGAATCCTCGGTCGCCCGACATAGGGGGCGACCCTGGGAGAGCGCGATGCCCGCCACACCGCACGACATCACCGGCTTCTGGCGCACTGCGGGCGCGAAGCGTTGGTTCGCCAAGAACCCCAACTTCGACTCAGCCATCCAACTGAAGTTCGAGCCGGTCCACTACATGGCCGCCCTGGGGCGTCACGACAAATGGATGGAGACCGCCGAGGGATCGCTGGCCCTGCTGATCCTGCTGGACCAGTTCCCGCGCAACCTGTGGCGGGGCACCGGCCATGCCTTCGCCACCGACGGCAAGGCGCGCATGATCGCCCGCCACGCCGTGGCGACCGGCCAGGATCTCGAGATCGAGCCTCTGCTGCGTCCCTTCGTCTACCTGCCCTTCGAGCACTCGGAGGACATGGTCGACCAAGACGAGGCCGTGCGGCTATGCACGGCGCTGGGAGACCCCGAGACGCTGCGATACGCAGAGCTCCATCGCGACATCATCGCGCGCTTCGGGCGCTTCCCGCACCGGAACGTCAGCCTGGGACGCACGACGACGCCGGAGGAGCAGGAATTCCTGGATGAAGGCGGGTTCGCGGGCTAGCGGCCCCGGACGTCGGAGAAGGACGACTTCATCGCCATCTGCCGCATGGCTTCCTGGTCTTCTTCCGCGCGCCGCTTCCACTCGTCGAGGGACATGCAGGTGCGCTTGGCCAGGCGGGTGCCGGTCGGCGCGTCCTCGCGGCAGACCATCTTGATGCGCTTCTGGCCCTTTTCCAGCGGCGCGGAGACCGGGACCTTCTCGGTCGAAACCGCCTCGCCGGCGGGCGGTTGGTCGGAGCCGCCGAGCGCGGCGGCCATCAGGAGTGCGAGGATCATCTTCAGCCCCAAAACTGCATTTGAGTCGAGTTTTCTACGTTCCACCGCTATCTGCAACCGCGATGAGAAGGCGCATTCCCGCCGCCGCCGAATCGGTCGCGAATCAGTCAACCTGATCTCGACCAGCCAGAGCCGATGAACGCCCTTTCCGCCCTCCGCCTGCCGCAAGCCGTGACCGCCCCCGAACACCCGGAGCGGCAGTACCTCGACCTGCTGGCCGATATCCTGGAAAACGGCGTCCAGCGCGGCGACCGCACCGGCACCGGCACGCTCGGCGTCTTCGGCCGCCAGATGCGGTTTGACCTGGCCCAGGGCTTCCCCCTGCTCACCACCAAGAAGCTGCACAGGAAGTCGATCTTCGTGGAACTGCTGTGGTTCCTGCGCGGCGACACCAATGTCCGCTGGCTCCAGGAGCGCGGCGTCAGCATCTGGGACGAGTGGGCCGACGCGGAGGGCGAACTCGGCCCCGTCTACGGCAAGCAGTGGCGCTCCTGGACGGCGCCGGACGGCCGGGTCATCGACCAGATCGCCGCGGTGGTGGAAAGCCTGAAGACCAATCCCGACAGCCGCCGCCACATCGTCTCGGCCTGGAACCCGGCCGAGATCGAGGACATGGCCCTTCCCCCCTGCCATTGCCTGTTCCAGTTCTTCGTCGCCGACGGCAAGCTGTCGTGCCAGCTCTACCAGCGCTCCGCCGACGTCTTCCTCGGCGTGCCCTACAACATCGCCAGCTACGCCCTGCTGACCATGATGATGGCCAAGGTCGTGGGCCTGGAGCCCGGCGAGTTCGTCCATACCCTTGGCGACGCCCACCTCTACCTGAACCACCTGGACCAGGCCCGCGAACAGCTGGCCCGCGATCCCCTGCCCCTGCCGCGCCTGGAGATCGCCGACAAGCCCGACCTGTTCTCCTATGAGTACGAGGACTTCAAGCTGCGCGGCTACAAGGCCCACGAGAAGATCGCCGCGCCGATCGCGGTATAGCCGCGCGCTATCCGCACACCGCGCCCGTCATCCCCAACGTCCGTCATCCCAGGCCTTGTGCCTAGGACCCCTCTCGCCGCGATGCTGCGCGGGTGGAAGAGCGTCGGCACTGACGCTTAGCCCTGCCGCGCCGCGACTCCGACAGAGGGGTCCTAGGCACAAGGCCTAGGATGACGGGGGTGGATCACGCTAACCTCCCCCCATGACACCCATCCTCACCGCCGGCCCCATCGCGCGCGCCTCAAATGGCGTCATCGGCCGGGGCGGCGACCTGCCCTGGCGACTGAAGACCGACCTGGCCAACTTCCGCGCTGTCACCATGGGCAAGCCGGTGATCATGGGCCGCAAGACCTGGCAGAGCCTGCCCAAGGCGCCGCTGCCGGGCCGCACCAATATCGTGGTCTCCCGCGACGGCTCCTTCGAGGCCAAGGGCGGCCTGGTCTGCGAGGAACTGAGCGAAGCCCTCTCCATCGCCCGCGAGCAGGCCGAGGAGGACGGTCAGGAGGAATACTGCGTCATCGGCGGCGCCTCGCTCTTCGAACTGGTCCTGCCCCGCGCCAAGCGCATCTACCTCACCGAGGTCCATGCCCAGGTCGAGGGCGACGTGACCCTCAAGGGCTTTGACGAGAGCCAGTGGAAGGAGGTCGCAAGCCAGGACCATCTGGCCGGCGAGAACGACGAACACCCCTTCACGATCCGCGTCCTCGAACGCCGCTGAGTTTCGGGGCTGGCCTCACCCGGCGGAACCGACCCATAGTGTCGGAAAATTCGTTGGGGAGACGAAACCATGGACATGCAGCTGGTCGCTGAGGGATTCGAATTCCCTGAAGGCCCCATCGCCATGCACGACGGCTCGGTGATCCTCACCGAGATCAAGGCCCAGCGCCTGACCCGCGTCACCCCGGACGGAACCAAGACCACCGTGGTCGAGACCGGCGGCGGTCCCAACGGCGCGGCTATCGGCCCGGACGGCGCCATCTACATCACCAACAATGGCGGCTCCTTCGAGTGGCTCGACAATGGCGGCCTGACCATCCCTGGCCCCACGCCCGCCAGCCACACCGGCGGCATGATCCAGCGCTTCGACCTGGCCACCGGCAAGCTCACCACCCTCTACGACGCCTGCGACGGCAAGAAGCTGGTGGGCCCCAACGACATCGTCTTCGACAAGCAGGGCGGCTTCTGGTTCTCCGACCACGGCTGCTCGACGCCCGATGGCCGCAAGTTCGGCGGGCTCTACTACGCCAGGATCGACGGCAGTTACATCAGCCGCCAGCGCGACCATCTGATCTCCCCCAATGGCGTCGGCCTCTCGCCCGACGAGACGGTCGTCTACCTCGCCGACACCAACCTTGGCCGCCTCTGGGCCTTCGACGTCGCCGAGGTGGGGGTGCTCGCCCCCGCGCCCGGCTTCGCGCCCGGCCGCGTGGTGGCCAACATGCCGGGCTACCAGCTCTTCGACAGCCTGGCGGTGGAAGCCTCGGGCAAGGTCTGCGTGGCCACCATCATCAATGGCGGCGTCACCGTCATCGACCCGGACGGCAGCTATGAGCACTTCGCCTTCCCCGACCTCATCGTCACCAACATCTGCTTCGGCGGCGCCGACATGCGCGACGCCTGGGTCACCTGCTCGGCCACCGGCAAGCTTTTCAAGGCGCGCTGGCCCCGGCCGGGCCTGAAACTGAACTTCAACGCCTAGACGCCGCTGCAAAAGAACAAGAGACGAGACTGGGAGAGAGACGATGGGCTGGAATTTCGGAGACATCCTGGACGCCGTCGGCGGCGCGGTCCCGCCCGAGGCGCCGGCCTTCCTCCACGGCGACCGTGTGATCAACTGGGGGCAGGCCAACCAGATCACCAACAGCCTGGCCCGCGCCATGATCGCCCGCGGCTCCAAGCCCGGCGACAAGATCGCCATCTACATGCGCAACCGGCCGGAATACCTGCTGGCCGTCGCCGCCGGGTGGAAGGCGCGCCTGACCCACGTCAACGTCAACTACCGCTACACGCCCCAGGAGGTCTGGTACATCTTCGACAATTCCGACGCTCAGACCGTGGTCTATTCGTCGGAGTTCCGCGACGCCGTCGCCGAGATCCGCCCCCGCCTACCCAATGTGAAGACCTGGATCGAGGTCGGTGAGGACGGCAAGATCGCTCCCTTCGCCGAGGCCTTCGACACCCTGGCCGCCGAGGGTAATGGCGGCCCCCTGGATATCCAGCGGTCCGGCGACGACCAGTTCTTCATCTATACCGGCGGCACCACCGGCATGCCCAAGGGCGTGATGTGGACCCACCACGACCTGCGCGAGATCACCCTGGCGCCCGCCCGCATGATGGGCCCGGTCCCCGAGACCCTGGAGGAACTCGCCGCCGCCACTCGCGCCGCCGGCCCCGGCGGGCGCGCCCTGCCCGCTCCGCCCCTGATGCACGGCACCGGTCTCTTGACCGGCATGGGGGCGATGCTGTCAGGCGGCTGCGTGATCACCCTCGAGGCGCCCAGCTTCGATCCCTTGGAGCTTCTGCAGGTCATCGACCGTCACAAGCCCCAGACCCTGGTGCTGGTGGGCGACAGCTTCGCCAAGCCCCTGCTCAACACCCTCAACGCCAATCCAGGCGCCTATGATCTATCCAGCGTCGCCGTGGTGGTCTCTTCGGGCGTGATGTGGAGCCTGGAGGTCAAGCAAGGCCTGCTGGAGCACATGCCCGGCGCCATGCTCAACGACGCCTTCTCCTCCTCCGAAGCCCTCGGCATGGGCGCCTCGGTGATGATGAAGGGCGGCGAGGCGCCCACCGCCAAGTTCATGCTGGGCGGCCGCTGCAAGGTGTTCGACGAGAACGACCAGCCGGTCGAGCCGGGCTCGGGCGTGTCGGGCATGATCGCCATCAAGGGCCCGAACCCGCTCGGCTACTACAAGGACGACGAGAAGACCGCGCGCACCTTCCGGGTCATCGATGGCGAGCGCTATTCGATCCCCGGCGACTGGTGCTTGGTGGAGGCCGACGGGACCCTGACCCTGCTGGGCCGCGGCAGCGCCTGCATCAACACCGCCGGCGAGAAGGTCTTCCCCGAAGAGGTCGAGGAAGCCCTCAAGACCCACCCCTCCGTCGAGGACGCCCTGGTGATCGGCCTGCCTGACGAAAAGTGGGGCCAGTCTGTCACCGGTGTCATCCGGCTGTCGGAAGGCGCCAGCCTCAACGAGGACGCCCTGCGCGCCCACGTTCGCCTGGCCCTGGCCGGCTACAAGACCCCCAAGCGCATCGTCGCCACCACCGAGACCCTTCGCACCAGCAACGGCAAGGCCGACTACCCGACCGCCAAGCAGGTCGCCGAGACCGCCCTGGCGAGCTGAGCTCAGCCGTCGCCCAGGATCGCCCGCCGACGCGCAAGGCGTTCGGCGGGCCACGGATTGGGCAGGCCGTAGAAGACGGCGGGTCAACTTAAATGCACTGTCACCCCAATGCCGACATCTGCTTGCGGCGATCGTGCTTGGGTCCCCCGCGACCTATAGCGGCCGTTGGCGCAGTCGAGTAGCCTCGCAAAATGCGTGAGTGGCTCCAAGACATTCCCGAACAGATCGTGACCGATCGGCTTTTGATCCGTCCGCATCGACGGGGTGATGGAAGGGCGCTCCACGATGCGATCATCGATAGCTTGTACGACTTGCGCCGTTGGCCAGCGGCGATGGGCTGGTCGTTGAGCGACCCGTCCGCTCAAGGGTCGGAGGAGTTCTGTCGGGCATGCAGCGAGGCCTTCGCGCTGCGCACTGACTTCCCCCTGCTCATCACATTGCGCGATACGGGAACGATCGTCGGTTCAGCCGGTCTGCACCGTCCCGACTGGAGCGTTCCGAAAATGGAGATCGGCTGGTGGGGCCGCTCCACCTACGCCAAGCGAGGCCTTGTTACCGAAGCTGTGGAGGCGATCCTGGAGTATGGGTTCGCTCACCTGCGGGCTCGGCGCGTAGTCGCCCTGCCTGATGACCAGAACAGCGCCAGTTGGCGTATCTGCGAGCGGGTTGGAATGAACTATGAGGGTCTGATGAGACATGAGCGCGCCGAGCCTGACGGCGCTCTCAGGAACACCCGGCTTTACGCCATGGTCCGGTGAGGCCCGGTTGCCCTCCGCTGAGACCTTTAAGAGGTCCGCTTCCACGCCGAGGGCCAAGCGCTGCAATCGACCCAATGCGGACCTCAAAGGGGTCTGCTTCCAGCCGATGATTTGATCGGCTCTAGCCCTTTGGGTTCCAGAGGCGACCGACAACGTGTGGGAGCGAACAGTCCCGCATTGCGAGAAAAGAGGGGCACCTCAACGTCCCGCAAATTCGCTGAGTAGTAAATGCATTAGAAATATACATGAACCAGAGAAAGCAATATGGAAAGATAGAAACCGAGCAATATCCATTATTCCTCCCTGAATATAGACGATGGGGAGGGCTAAAACCCCAACTATACATGACGTGGACAGGAAGAACGCAAATCCCGCATACCTATCTTGCGAAAGCAACCAGGCGCCAGCTCCGCCAAGAAGACATATCCCCACGACGCGAGCACCACGGATCATAGCTTGCCGCCAGGGGGCGGGATGATAAAGGCGACGTTCGAACGCTCTCACGGTACCCCTCGTTGGCCGAAAATCTTCACCTGAAGCGGCTCGCGTTTGCGTCCCAGCGTTCTCAATTGTGGCTAGCATAAGCACAAGGTCAGCTTCTTGGCTTCATCGGAATGTCCGCTTCCCACCCCGAGCGGTCGTTGGGAGCGTCCGCTTGCCTGCTCTCTCGGCAAGATCGGCATCGTCGGGAGCGGGACCTGCGCCCCGCCCACCCATGAGCCCTAGTAC
>NZ_JBBKVV010000184.1:0-3904 GCF_037968635.1 Phenylobacterium sp. | reverse complement strand
CGCGGGGGCGGAGGCTGAGGCGCGGGTGGTGTTCCGTTCGATGTCGGCTCAGGGCTCTTAGCCGTCGGTGCCAACGTCCGCTCTCGGGCAGGAGGCCTGCAAGTCGACCGAGACGACCTAGTTGGGCTCCAGGGCGACCTCGGAAGGTCCTCTCTATGGCGCAGGGCAAGGCCTGGGTGACTTAGCCCCGCGAGTCCTCGGCCAGATTGCGGGGATCGCGCATGAAGGCCGCGTCCGGCGGGCTGTCGGCGACGCTGCGGGTCATCATGCCCTCGAAATGACCCTGGGACAGGTGTGTGACGAACAGCCGCGTCAGGGACCCGAGGCCCTCGGCTTGCCCCTACCCGTTTCTCCGATGTCGAGTCGGGCTCTCCGGCGCCGGACCTGTGGCCGGCGCCGGTATTGCCGCTGATTCAGATGAACACGAAGTTGTCGGCGGTGAATTCATTCAAACTAATGCTCGAGACCGTAATTGAGTTGGCGCCATCGAGTTGGATGCGGATTCCGTTTGAACCATCGCCCGCTGCCGCGTTCAGCACCTGCGCCAGGCTGCTAAAGCCGTAAGCGGAGAGGTCGATCACGTCGTGGCCCGGGCCCGCGCCAGGCCGGAATCCGAAGACCTGATCGTGTCCGCTTCCAGGCCCAACCACCACCGTGTCAGAGCCATAGTCTCCTCTGAAGGAGGAATTGGACAGATCGATGAGGTCGTCGCCTGCGCCACCCGTGATCGTGTCGTTGCCGCGCCCGGGTTGGATGACGTCGCCGTTTGGGGTGCCGATTACAATGGCTGGGGCTGAGAAGGAGGCTTCATAGTTTCCGAGGTGGTAGTCGAGGGTGGCCGAACCAGTCACAGCGCTAAAATCCACGACCGTCTGACTGCCGGTATAGGCGTAGGACGTGACGGCTACGGCTCCGGTCAGGTCGCCGGCCGCCATCACCTCTCCACCGCCGGTGAAGATCAGAGCTTCGATGCGGTCGGCTCCCACGACCTGCACCCCGCCGACGAGACCGCCGCCGGGCCCGTTGATCTGCAAGGATTGCGGCGCGGCGCTTACTGACTGGATCGAGAGGACGTCGAAGCCTCCGCCGCCGGCGAAACTGTCGCCGTTCGTGTCCGCGATCATGAAGAAGGTCGCGATCTGGCCGGACGTTGGCGCCACGAAGTGATCGGCGCCGCCGCCACCCCGGACCTCAATTGAAGTAAGACCTGTGGCAGCAGAGAAATCGAAGCTGGAGTTGAGGGAGAAGTCGCCTTCCTGGTCTGTGTAAAGATGCAGGTGGTCAATTCCGGCGACGCTGGCGGCGGCGCCGTTGAAAATCCAGGTAGAGCCGGCGACGGTCAGATTCCCGTCGCCTTCGGTCCTGATGTCGAGGCTGTCCGACGCCGAACCGACTCCCTGGATGACATCGCCCGCCCCAAACTCGCCGGGGCCGAACTGGACGTAGGCCGAGCCCGTGGCCGCAGTCGCGCTGAGGTTGATCGTGTCGGCCCCGGAGCCTGGGGCCAATCGCGGATTGAGGTCACCCACACCGCCAAAATTGATCACATCATCGCCGGCTCCGCCATAGACCTCGCCGAACACAATGAACCCCGTGCCGCCTTCCAGGGTGAGCACGTCATTGCCGTCGCCGCCGTCAAGCGAAGTCAGGGTAAAGAAACCCCCGGCTGGGCCGCTACTAACGATGGTGTCATCGCCCCCGCCGCCGTCGGCGTTGCCGTAGGCGAAATCGATGTAGTCGTCGCCGCCAAGACCGCGGATGTTATCCTGGCCGCCCCTGCCAAGGATGGTGTCGTCACCCTCAGTGCCGATGAGGTTCTCGTCGACGGGGCCGTCACTTTCTCCGTTTAGGGTCACCGAGACGGTGGCGTAGCTGACCACCCCGTTCCCCATCCGGATGGCATAGGTGAAGCTGTCAGCGCCGACTTCGCCCTCGTTCAGATGGTCGAAGGCCTGGCCCGGGTCGTAGACCACCTTGCCGCCCTCAAAACGCACCGTGGCGCCGCTCGCCAGGGTCATCGCCACGTCCGGGGCGGTGTAGACGCCGGGATTGGCTTGGTCCAACGACCAGAGCGCCTTGCCACCGCCGCTGGCGTCGTTAGCCATGACGTCGATCGTGATGACCTGGTTTTCGCCGCCCGAAGCTGCGTCGGCCTTGGCTTGCGGCCCCGCCTTCACGTTTTGCACGGCCTTGGTTGTGGTGCTCTCGGCTTTCGACATGCAATGATCCCCCATATTTCTTTGAACGCACTTGGTGGACAGTCTGTGTTCCGAAATACGGGAAGTCATTATCCTGGGGTTCTACGAATCTTGACCCAGCGTTACACTTGCATCACCTGGAGGTTGATGGCGGCGAACGCTTGTATTCTGGGCTTCGGCGCGCCCAGTCGCGGCATGCGACGCAAGGCACGCAACAATGGGGATCGCCATCTCTAGGTCGTCGGCTGTGCGGAGGGACCTATGGGTTCTCGACGCCCGTCAGCATGCCGACGCCGCCGAGCAGTACCGGCAGGCCTGCGCAGGCATCTTCGCGGTTGAGCTATCGGGGGGCGACGCCAGCTTCTCCAATCGCATGGACAGCTATCACATTGAGGCGGCGATATTCTCTCGTTGCGAGGGGGTCGCGCAGCGGTTCGACCGGTCTACCGCTCACCTGATGGCGGACGGCGGCGACAATGTGCAGGTGGTTCTCGACCTTCCCGGCAATCGGTGGGAGGGCGATTACGACGGGCGGCTCGTGAATAGCGGAATGGGCGTCCTGCGCCTGATCGACTGGTCGCGGCCGTTCCAGTTCCGCGCCGATGCGTTCCGCACGCTTAATCTGATGCTGCCGCGGGCGTTGCTTGGCCCTGCGGCAGGCTTTGACCTCCATGGTCTGGTCGCGCCGGAAAACAGCCCAAGCGCCCGACTCCTGGCCGGGTTCATGCACGCGCTCTGGGAGAACCTCCCCCATCTGACCGCCGCCGAGGCGCGACCGATGGCCCTTGCCGCGAGCGCCCTCGTTCAAGGGGTGATCTTCGCCCAAGCCGACGTCGCCTGGGAGGACGCGCGGCCAGCCGACAAGGTCCGCATCGCACAGGCGCGGAGCCTGATCGACGCGCGGCTGGATGACCCCGACCTCTCGCCCGACGGCGTCGCGGTCGAACTGGGCGTCTCTCGCGCCAAGCTTTATCGGTTGTTCAAGCCACTCGGTGGCGTCAGCGCCTTCGTCCAGGCCCGACGCCTGGACCACGCCTTCCGCACGATCATGGAGGACAAGGCTGGCGCGGTTTCGCTCAGTGAGATCGGCTATCGGCACGGCTTCCGCTCCGACGCCAACTTCAATCGCGCCTTCCGCCGCCGCTTTGGCGCGCCGCCCGGACGGCTGCGCGACGCCGCCGAGGGGCGCGAGGCCCTCAACGACTTTCGCCGGCCCGATCTCATTTGGGACTGGCTTAGAGACCTCTGACCGCCGGACCTGCGGCGACTCGTCCCGTGACTATCGCCGATTTGCGGCCTTCGACGCCGCCTACGCCCGGAGCACGTCCTGGGCGCCGCGCGCCCATGCCAGGGACATCCTTTTGGTGGGGAACAGCGGGGGGCGAACCCGGACTGGCAGAGGCCCGACGGAACTCAAGTCGCTTGAGCGGCAGGCCGAGTTCGACTTCATGGGGCGCATGCTTGGCGCTTGGGCGCCCAGAATGGCTCGCGCATGGAGCGCTTGCCGCATCGAGGCGACTGGGACCTGATGCGGTCGATCTGTGATGGCGAGGCGCCTACGCTCCATCCCTTCGCCTGATGCAGTGGCCATCGAACACCGGCGCGTCATCTGTGCGGTCGTAGGACCGCGTGAATGTCGTGAACCCGGAGGCGCGCTAACGGCCCCTCCTGGCGCACAGCAGACTTCCCGCCACCCCGCCCTAGAC
>NZ_JBBKVV010000183.1:0-3126 GCF_037968635.1 Phenylobacterium sp. | reverse complement strand
TTGAGGGTCATGGTCGTTACTCCGCGACGGCCGGGGCGTCGCGCCAGGGGATGGCATGGGTGATGCGAATGGCGTCCGCACCGATGTGGCAAGCATAGCACAAAACCTCAACCCCCGCCTTCGCCGCGTCGAGCAGGCCAGCCGCATATTGGGGATCAAGGTCGGCGCAGGCGGCGAAGACGTCACAGTCGGTGCGCTGGATGACAAACAGCATCACCGCCCGATGACCCTGAGCCGCCATCGCCTTCAGCTCGCCGAGGTGCTTTAGCGACCGCGCCGCCACGCAGTCGGGGAATTCGGCCAGGGTCCCGCCGCGCTTCAGGTGACTGTTCTTCACCTCCAGCCAGCAGGGTGGGCGACCTGGGCTCTCCAGCAGGAAGTCGATGCGGCTGGCGACCCCGTAGTTCACCTCGCGGCGGATGGAAGCGTAGCCGGCCAGCTCCGGGATCAGGTCCTGCTCCAGCGCCTCGGCCACCAGTCGGTTGGGATGCATGGTGTTGATCCCCACGAGCCCGCCGTCGACCTCGACGATCTCCAGAGTATGGGCCAACTTGCGCTTTGGATTGTCGGACTTCGAGATCCAGACCGGGAAGCCAGGCGTGTTCAGGCCCAGCATGGCGCCCGGATTGGGACAATGCGTCGTCAGCTCCGTCCCGTCGTCGAGCACCACGTCGGCGAAGAAGCGCTTGTAGCGGCTGACCAGGCGGCCACGAACGAGGGGTTGCGGGAAGTCCATGGGCGGGGCTCGTCCGATACGCTAAGCGGAAGCCTGATCTAGTTGAGGAGAGCGGTGATGGGTAGTCCGGCGGGACAGGACGGCCAGGCGGTGACCGCCGCGGTGCTGATCATCGGCGACGAGATCCTCTCGGGCCGCACCCAGGACACCAACCTGCGCGACATCGCCCTCTATCTCGGCGTCCACGGGGTGGATCTGATGGAGGCCCGCACGGTGTCCGATGTCCACGAGGACATCATCGCGGCCCTCGATGCGCTCCGCACGCGCTACGACTACGTCATCACCACCGGCGGCATCGGTCCGACCCACGACGACATCACCGCCGACGCCGTGGCCGCGGCCTTCGGCGTCGAGCTCTACGAACACCCCGATATCATCGCCATGATGACTGCCCGCTGGGGTGGCGAGCCCAACGGCGCGCGGCGGCGGATGGCCCGCGTGCCGGTTGGCGGCGACCTGGTGAAGAACCCGGTCCAGGGCCCGCCCGGTTTCACCATCGGCAATGTGTTCGTCCTGGCGGGGGTGCCGCAGATCATGCGTGGCATGTTGGAGGACGTCGGCCACCGCCTGAAGGGCGGGGCCGTCGTGATCAGCCGCACGGTTCGGGTGGAGGGCTCTGGCGAGGGCGTGATCGCCGCGCCTTTGGAGGCGGTCGCCAAGGCCCACCCCACCATGAGCCTGGGCAGCTATCCGTTCTACGGCGAAGGCGGCTATGGCTCGAACTTGGTGCTGCGCGGCCGTGATCCCCTTGAGCTGGTGGCCACCGTCAGGGAATTGGTCGCGGCGCTGGAAGCGGCAGGCGTGGAGAAGGTGGTCGAAGTGGTCGTGCCCTAAGTAGCGGAGGCTCAGCATTATCGGACATCTTGCGGACAGGCGGGGTGAGCCGGGACCGGGCGGGATGTCGCCGTTGCGAAGTCGTCTTCTGCGGTTGGAGGATCTCACCCAGCTGCCGGGCCGGCAGTGTCGTGAACCTGATATGCCCGCCAAGAAAATGACCAGTTCGGCGACGGTCGGGGGCTACCTCTCTGCCGTCGCCCTCGCGCACCTAGATGAGTGGAGTGAGGAAGCGAACATCCGCGAGGGCCCGATCCTCCGCGCCGTCATGGAGGGGGGGCGAGCTCCAGGCCAAGGGCCCGCTCACCGGCGCCATCAGCTGCCGCCCTGGACCTGATGACGGCCGGCAAGAGCCTGCTACAGATCATAAGCGCCGGGGGCTGGACCTTGGTAAATGTAGTGGGCCGGTATGTCGGTGATGCGGACTGCAATGTTTGGGCGGCCTGACTGCTCGATGGAAACAGAGGGCCTGCCCCGTGAGAAACAGGGAGCGGTGGGCGCGGCGCTGGCGCCGTCCTTGCGCCTGCGCCGCAGGGCGGCTCGGGTGACCTCGAACGAGTCCACTTTGCCCGCCGGTACGAATTGAGGAAGTGGCTCTGGCGCTAGGGACTGATCGTCGCAGGTTGGGGTTCGGTGGCCGTGCATGGAGAGGATTTATTAGAGTTCAGAGGATCAAGGTTGAGTCGTTCGTGGAGAAAACGCAGCGATGGCCCGCCCCCAGAAACGTCCTCCCATGGCCCGCGAGGCTCGGAAGTCAAACGTGGCTCTTGAGCCTGCCGTGCCCACCGAGGCGTTGATCTTCGGATCCTCGACGTTGCGCCTTGCCGACGGAGCGTCCGCTGTGATTGGCAGCCCGGCCCTCGCGTTGCAGGCTGAACTTGCCGCCAGCTTCGGGAAGAACGGTCAGTCCGACAGGCTGCCGCCAGGGCCGCTTGTGTTGGCCCTCGTCATCGCGAGCCTGACCGGATGGACGATCGTCACCTTGGCCGCTCATGCCATCTTCTTCTGAGCGCCTTCTGCTCTGAAACGAAACCTCTTGCCTGGTCCTTCGCGACAGGTGGAAGCCCAGAGCTGGTCTCTGTCCCATGTAGAACTGCGCTGAAGGCCGCTGGCTTCGCCGCGCCGAAGGAAATCGCGCTGGCTGGATAGCCGCCCACCATTCGAAGTTTGGCCTCGTTTCTGCTCTGCCGCCTCGTAGGAGAGCCAGAATGAAACGCACGTATTTCGGTACAGACGGGATTCGGGGTCAGGCCAATTCCTATCCGATGACTGCAGAGGTCGCTCTGCGTGTCGGGTTGGCCGCCGGAAAACTCTTCACGTCTGGCGACGACCGTCGGCACATGGTGGTGATCGGCAAGGACACTCGGCTGTCGGGCTACATGGTGGAGCCGGCCCTGGTGGCGGGGTTCGCCAGCGTGGGCATGGACGTGCGCCTGCTGGGGCCGATGCCGACGCCCGGCGTGGCGATGATGACGCGATCCCTGCGCGCCGACCTCGGCGTGATGATCTCGGCCTCGCACAACGCCTTCATCGACAACGGCATCAAGCTGTTCGGC